>JAFPWQ010000222.1 GCA_017394925.1 Synergistaceae bacterium | reverse complement strand
GTTCTGTTCTGTTCTGTTCTGTTCTGTTCAATTATGCATGAACTTTGCATTTTGTCAATCCTCTAATATTATGATTTTATTGCATTGACGGCAGCATTGAGTGCATCATTCAGAGCCTCAGAATTTTTCCCGTGTCCCTGCGCACAGAATGAACTTCCGCCCCCTTTACCGCCGAGAATTTCGATTGCTTTCTTAAATGCTGGTCTCACATCTATATTTTTATTCTCCTTGTGAGTTCCGAAGATGATAAATACTCCTGAATCATTTACACCCGCAAGCAATGAGACAATGCCGTTGTTCTCATTCGTTAATAGCCTGAATAAACGTTTTATCTCTTCCTGATCTGAGCCATGCATTACGTGAGTGATTATTCCGTTCTGTGCATTCTGAATCAAATTATCTGCAATGGGCTTCATTAAGCGGTCAATCGTTGCTTCATTATGTGCTTTGAGGTCATGTATCTGTGATTTGAGAATCATAATCTTCTCGTTGATTCCTTCATAGCCGCAGACAAGTTCACTCTCTGCTTTTCGGACTTCAGCGTAAAGTGAATCAAGCCACTTGTAAGCAGCTCTTCCGCACTTGAGATATATTCTTGAGCCGCCTTTGTGATTCTCGCATGATGTGATTTTCACGAGTCCCGCCTGACCCGTTGAGCTTACATGAAGACCGCAGCATGGCACATAGTCAACGCCTTCAACTTTTACGATTCGTATGGGCATGACTGCATTCTCCGGCGGAAGTTTACGCGCATGTTCTTTCACTTCGGCCATGTCGGGATAAATCACTTCGACGGGAATATCTTTCCAGATTGATTCATTCGCGGCATGTTCTGCTTCGAGTATCGCGTTCATGTCCGCAGGTTTGTCCGTGTCAATTGAAACGTTATCGCCTTCGATTCTCATTCTGTCAGTGTGCAAATGATGAAGAGTCCAGAGTGAACCTGCAAAAAGATGTTCGCCGAGATGCTGCTGCATGAGTTCAAATCTTCTGTCCCAGTTCAGAATCCCATGAACGTTTTTATCTGCAATTTCTTCTTTCATGACGTGAATTATATTTTCGCCGTCTTCGATTACTTCAACTACTTCAACATCGTTAATGCTGCCCAAATCACATGGCTGACCTCCTCCGCCTGGATAAAAGAGAGTCTGATTCAAAATTAATTTATTGCCGTCATGCGAAATCACTTCAGCGTCAAATTCTTTTGCGTATGTGTCTTCGTAATATAACTTGTGTGTCATTACTGCCTCTCTGTATTAAGAATTAAGAATGAAAAAATTTTTATGCTGGGAATGAATTATAATACACTCTGAAAGTTTGATGATGAAAAGAGGCCTTTATCATATGGATGAGATTAAAGAACGTTATGAATCATTGCACATGAATGATGACGATCTTTATGACCGCATAGAGGCTTTAATAGAACGCAGCACATTAAGGCAGGAAGTTATTGCGGCTAACATGAGGACTGATATTGCAGAGCTTAAAGGCGAAGTGAAAGTCCTTGATGCGAAGATTGACAGCGTGAGAAATGAACTTACAGCAAAGATTGACGGTCTTGAAAAGAAAGTTGATGCACGTGTTGACGGTATTATGGATGCAATAGCCTTAACTAATACACGCATAGACGATACTAACACACGAATAGATGACCTCATAAGCAAGCAGTCAAACAGAATAGCGAAATGGGGAATCATAATCGCAATTGGTATATGCGCAGTTCAAATAGCTGCTTCAGTGATTCTTCATTTCTGGAAGTAATAAATATAAGGAGGAATATATAATTTGAGCAGAGTATTTAATTTCAGTGCAGGCCCGGCAGTTCTGCCTGAAGAAGTGTTAATGACAGCGCGCGATGAATTATTAGAGTACGGTACTTCAGGAATGTCCGTAATGGAGATGAGCCACAGATCAAAAGACTTTGAAGATATATTATTCACGGCCGAAAAGGATTTACGTACACTCATGAATATCCCGGATAACTATCGTGTTCTCTTTCTTCAGGGAGGAGGCTATACGCAGTTCGCAATGATACCCATGAATCTGATGATTAACAGAGTTGCAGATTATATTGTTACAGGCCAGTGGTCAAAGAAGGCAGCGAGCGAAGCAAAAATTTTCGGGACAGTGAATGTGATTGCAGATTCATCAGACAGAAATTATTCGTATGTTCCTGATTTAGAGAATCTTAACGTGAGCGACAATGCAGATTACGTGTATATATGCCAGAACGAGACAGTACACGGCACAACGATAAAGACATTGCCCAACACAAAAGGCAAAGTGTTGGTTGCAGATATATCTTCAATGTTCCTAAGTCAGCCTTTGGACGTGAATCAATACGGCGTAATCATGGGAGGCGTTCAGAAGAACGTAGGCCCTGCAGGACTTGCGATCGTGATAATACGCGAGGATTTGATTCGTGATGACGTTTTGCCGTTCACACCCACAATGATGAAGTATAAGACTCACGCTGATGCAAAATCATTATTCAATACACCGCCGTGCTATAACATTTATATATGCGGCTTAGTCTTCAAATGGCTGATTAAACTGGGCGGCACTGAGGCAATCTACAAAATCAATCAGGAGAAAGCAAAGATACTTTATGATTATCTTGATGAATCGAAATTATTTCACGGAACTGTTGAGAAGAAAGACAGATCTCTAATGAATGTGCCGTTTATCACAGGGGATAAAGAACTTGATTCAGAATTTGTGAATGAGGCAGAGAAGGCCGGACTGCGAAACATAAAGGGACATCGTTCAGTCGGAGGGATGAGAGCGTCATTGTATAACGCAATGCCTGTTGAAGGAGTAAAAGCACTCGTTAAATTCATGGCCGAATTCGAGAGGAGACACACGAAGTAATGCTTGCACCCAAAGAACGAAAAATTTTCTGCATGAATAATATCGCCCGTGTCGGTCTGGATAAATTCAGGAAGGGTTACGAGATAACAGAGAATATGAACGAGGCTGCCGGAATTCTTGTGCGTTCGGCAGACATGCATACGATTGAATTCCCCGAAGGTTTACGCGCAGTAGCAAGAGCAGGAGCAGGAGTGAATAACATTCCTATTGAGAGATGTTCAGAAAAAGGCATCGTAGTATTCAATACGCCCGGAGCAAATGCAAATTCAGTGAAGGAACTTGTGATCGCAGGCTTGTTACTTGCATCACGAGATATATACGGCGGAATAAAATGGGTCAAAGAGAACGCAGATAAATCAGATATATCAAAGCTCGCGGAGAAATCGAAAAAGAATTTTGCGGGCCATGAGATAGAAGGCAGGACATTAGGCGTAATTGGACTTGGTGCAATAGGCGTTAAAGTTGCGAATGCCGCCGTCTCACTCGGAATGAATGTAACCGGCTATGATCCGTATCTTTCAGTTAAGTCTGCATGGATGTTAAGCCCAATGGTTAAGCATTCGGACAGTCCTGAAGAAGTTTACGCACAGAGTGATTACGTTACGATTCATGTTCCTGCGATGGAATCGACAAAGGGAATGATAAACGCAGAAGTAATATCTCACATGAAACCTGGCATTAAAATCTTAAACTTTGCGCGTGATGTTCTTGTCGATGAAGACGCATTGAGAGAAGCATTAATGACCGGCCATGTCGCAAAATACATCTCAGACTTTCCCAATGCAATCAGTGCGAATCTTCCGAATGCAATCGTCCTGCCTCATCTGGGAGCCTCAACCGAAGAAGCAGAAGACAATTGTGCAATCATGGCGGCTGTTCAGCTTCAGGATTATCTCGACAATGGGAACATCACGAACTCAGTGAATTATCCTGAACTCAATGCCGGAGTATGCGGAGCTGAAGCAAGAGTTGCAATTCTTCACCGTAACATACCTAACATGCTTTCACAGATAACATCATTCTTCGGGAATAATAATCTCAACATTGAGCACTTACTCAACAAAGCAAGAGGCTCATATGCATATACGTTACTGGATATATCTCACAAGATGCCTGATGACACGACAGAGAGACTGCGCGAGATAAACGGCGTATTAAGAGTACGAAGAGTGAAAGAGAAGAATTAATCGGCCATAAAAAAACTGCTCCGCCTGAATTATTCAAACGGGGCAGTAAATTTCATTGCCAATTCTTACCTGTTGTTCATAAAGCTCATTGCATTAAATCTGCTCATACCCGACATTCCGCTGAAACTTCCATTGAAGCCTCCGTTAAAACCTCCGCTGAATCCTCCAGACATAGCTCCGGGTCTCTGCATTCCCTGAGGCCCTCCCGGCATCATAGGCGGCATGTTGCTATTTCCGTCAGGCATTGCGGGCGGTTCTTCACCCTCTGGCATATCGGGCGGTGTTGCTCCGTCAGGCATTGCGGGCGGCTCTTCACCTTCTGGCATTGCGGGCATTTCAGGCATTTCCGGCATATTCTCAGGCATTCCCGAAGGAGGCATTGACGGAACATTACCGGGCATTACGGGCTGTAAGTTATTGCCTGCTCCGGGCATCTGAGGCATAGTGTTATTGCTGCTGTCCTGTCTCTGCAGTGCCGAACTGAAATCGGGCATTCCTGAATTCCTGCCGTTAATCTGACCATTCTGCATTGTGCGCGAGTTCTGCTGTGTCGAAGCCGCGCGGACTGTGTTGCTGCTGAACTGACTGAACTGGTTAGACTGGTTGATACGCATCATAATATTATTCCCTCTCTGAAATAATTTATGAATCATCCGTAATTCTGAAATTTACATCCATGTTATTGAAGTTCATCGGATATTTTATCATTAAACTTTAATTTAGCAACAGCTGATTATTTTTTCTGCCGCTTCTTTTACCAGTTCAAACGGAATATTCAGCGCAGGCAGTAAACGCACTCTGTCCTTTGCAGTGAGGCATAATACTCCTTTGTCTATACATTCATTCACAACTTCTTTTGCAGGCTTCGTTGTCTTAAGACCCATCATTAAGCCCATTCCCGTAACGGCTTCAATTCCTTCTGCCTTAGCAAAGACATCAAAGAGATATTTGCTCTTCTCTCTGACTTCTGAAAGCAGCTTATCATCGATTCGATTCAGAATGCTCACAGCACCCGCACAAGCAACAGGATTCCCTCCGAAAGTTGAACCGTGATCTCCGGGTTTAAGCGTATCCTTCACCTTTTCACCCATTAACGTAGCTCCCAATGGAAGACCCCCTGCGAGACCTTTTGCCGTTGAAACTATATCGGGCTTTATGTCATAGTTCATATAGCTGTATAAATAACCTGAGCGTCCGTTTCCTGTCTGAACTTCATCAACGATTAAGACAATATCATTCTCATGTGCGAATTCAGCAACCCCTTTAACATATGCATCATCAAGAGCAATAACTCCTCCTTCACCCTGTACGCATTCAATCATGATTGCGGCTGTCTTGTGTGCATCAGCTAAGACCTTCAGGTAATCCAGATTATTTGCCTCAGCGTGAACGAATCCGGGTGTCAACGGCCTGAATAATTCATGATAATGATCCTGACCAGTTGCCGAGAGCATAGTTATTGTGCGGCCATGAAAGCTGTTTTTGAGGGTTATAACTGTCGAATAGTCCGGGCCTTTGGTATCAGCGGCATATTTTCTTGCGGTCTTCACTGCACATTCATTTGCTTCTGCTCCTGAATTCGAGAAAAATACTTTGCTCATACCAGTTCGCTCACATAACATCTTTGCGAGTTTCACGCAAGGCTCAGTGTAATATAAATTCGAGATGTGCTGAATCTTTCCCGCCTGCTCGTATATTGCCTCACGCCACACTTCATCACATGCTCCGAATGAATCTACTGCTATTCCCGATGTCATGTCGATATAATTCTTGCCGTTCTCATCAGTTAAGACTGACCCCTTGCCTGAAACGATTACGACAGGGAATCTTGCATATGTACCTGCAACATATTCTTTGTCGTCTGACTGTATGCTCATGAATTTATTTCCTCCTTGCGTTATGGCGTTATGCCAAAAACATTGTACCGGCTCCTTCATCTGTGAGAAGCTCAATCAGAATCGAATGCGGCACTCTTCCGTCCATAATTATAACTTTCTTCACGCCCTCACGAATTGCTTTTATGCAGCACTCAGCCTTCGGTATCATTCCCCCTGATATTACCCCCGAACGTTTAAGCTCTTCAGCCTCTTCAACTGTAATTTCTGGAATCAGCGTTGCAGGGTCTTTAGGGTCTCTGAGTATACCGGCTATATCTGTCATCATGATTAGTCTCTCTGCTTTAAGTGCACCGGCAATGAATGCTGCTGCCGTATCACCGTTAATGTTATACGTCTCGCCGTCAGTGCCGTAACCTATAGTTGAAATGACCGGGATATAATTGCGTGAGAGCAAATCATCGACAATTGCCGTATTAATCTTCGTAACCTCACCGACGAAGCCAAGTCGTGAATCTTTGCATTTTGCCTCAATCAGTCTGTCATCAACTCCAGATAAACCGATTGCCCTTCCGCCTTTTGTCTCAAGCAGTCCCGTTAATGATTTATTTATTTTCCCTGCGAGAACCATTTGAACAATATCAACTGTCTCTTTATCCGTAACTCTGAGACCGTCAACGAATTCTGGCTTTTTTCCGAGTCTTTCCATCAGGGCGTTAATTTCAGGGCCGCCGCCGTGAACGAGTACTACTTTTATTCCTGTGAGCCATAAAAGCACAATATCTTCCATGACCTGCTGCTTTAAGCTCTCACTTGTCATTGCATTTCCGCCATACTTAATCACTACGGTCTTTCCTGTGTACTTGCGGATGTATGGCAGTGCCTGTACAAGAATTTCTGCGCGTTCTGTTGCGTTCATTATTGTTCCTCCTACTGATTAAATCACAAGCCCGGTTGACTCTTCAATGCCGAGCAGGATATTCATGTTCTGAATTGCCGCACCTGATGCACCTTTGCCGAGATTGTCGAAACGTGAGACTAAGATTATGCGTTCATCATTTCCGTATGCGCTGACCTCCAAATCATCACGACCGGCAAATGCTCCTGACGACAAAAAATTTCCCTCTGAAAACGTATCTTTATCCGTAAAATGAATCATGCCCTCATGATAATATTCTGAATAGCACTCTTTGATTCCAGAAATGCCGCATTTAACATAATGGCCGTGAAGTGTAACCGTAACTTCCATTCCAGAATAAAAATCTGCGACAACAGGACAAAATACGGGCGAATAATCGAGACTGCAAACTTTCGTCATTTCGGGCAGGTGCTTATGTGCCTGAGTGATTCCGTATTGTCTGGGTGCATCTAAGAGACTTGAGCGTTCTTTCGATTCGTAATCAGCAATCATTTTCTTTCCGCCTCCAGAATAGCCCGTGAGTGAAAAGCATGATAATCTTGAATCCTTTGCGAGTATTCCTGACTGCACTAACGGAGCAACAAGTGCAATGAAGCCCGTAGCATGACAGCCGGGATTGGCGATTCGTTTCGATGATTTGATTTTCTCTCTCTGCGATTTCAATTCGGGAAGTCCGTATGCCCATTCTGAATTTACTCTGTGAGCTGTGGACGTGTC
>JAFPWQ010000221.1 GCA_017394925.1 Synergistaceae bacterium | reverse complement strand
CAATCAGACTCAGCACATAAGATTCATTTCCGTGTTCAGTCCCCCACATGTTACAGTCATTCCTTATCCCCGAATCTTTATCCGTACTATCACAATAACGTTCAACAATCCATTCAAGCGCAGACCTCCCATTGACCACATAACGCCACGCCTCCGAAGGAATATCCGAAATCACAAGCGAATCATTCACACGGATAACACGCTCATCATTGCGTTCAGCGATTCGCATCTTCTGAATCCTCACGCATGATTTATCGCCTTCATACGTAACCGGCCATTCGTCAACGCTCTCATAATTCACATGAAGCATGGCAAGTTCATACCCGGCATTCGCAAATTCCCGGAACGTTTTGATGTCCTTAACGAACGGAACACGCGCAAGTGCCTTCTTTGTGTCATTCCCGAATCTGTCTGCATATTCACGCGAGGAAAGTACACCATATATATAGAAGAATATATCACGCTTTGTGATCGTCCTGTCATGATAACGCACACGGTAAACGCTCAGTGCTGAGTCGCTGATTCCGTCCCTTCGTTCATAGCGCGGCTTTCCTATGTTGACATTAGGACCTGTATGTACATTCTTGCCGATAAAAACGCTGCCGACTTCTTCGTACCAGTACAGCGGAAAACATTGACCCTTCTCCATTATGGTTAATGCAGGAAGTCTGTTAATCACCAGCACAGAGAAATATTTACTCCCTACACCTGAAATGCATATCAATAAATTTTCACTGTCAGACTTAGGGAATATCTGAAACATCTGGTAGCTTCTGTACGTTATATCACTGCTGAAATACATATACTCTCTCACATACGGACTGTAAAGTACATCTCTCACAGTATCATCATCAATTACAGCGTCAGGGTATCTTGTCTTGATGTTCCTGCATAATTCCTCACGCGAAAAATTACTATGCAAGGCATCGCAACCCGATTCAATTCCGCGCGAATATTTTTCACCGAATATTGCCTGCCTTCCGTTTTTCTTACTGCCCAGACTGAAGCATTCTTCGTAGTCATTGCTCGTCTGATTGATCCAGTCATTATATTTGTCCGGGCGAATCCGGGTCATGATTCCAGCACTCATCATCTCACCGAACGAAACGCGCTCTTCAAGTTCCTTCAGCTTTGCACCCTGTTTCATTCCGTCCGCACACTCATAGTACCAGATTTCGCATTCACTCTTCAGCTTGCGTATATCCCTCACGAACAGCGTTATTGCTATCGGGCACTGACTACCTTCACCGAAAACTTTCTCGCCTTCCTTGCGCCAGTCGCCTCGTTGATTGCCTCTGAGGTTGAAGATGTATATTGACGTAAATTTTTCTGCGAGTTCTTTCCTCATTCCGTCCATCGCCGAATTATCAATGAATGATGCGTTTGTTACGTAGCAGACGATTCCGCCGGTGTCATTCACTCTCTCAGATGCCCATTTGATTGCGCGTATGTAGCTGTCGTAAAGTGAGCTTTTATTCGTGGCATCGCTGTATCTTGCGTAACTGTCAGCTATTTTTCCATCAATCGATTCATAGCCTGCAATTTTTCCGCCCACGTTATAAGGAGGGTTGCCTATGATTACCTGCATGGGTGTAGTCTCTTCATCGTATGCTCTTCTTCCGTCCTCATAGAACAGCGGAATTTTATCTTTTCCCATTAACGGGGGTATTCTGTCCCTGTTGAGCCTGAACGTGTCAGCGAGAATCATTCCCTTGAACGGAATGTATGTTGCATCGTTAATTGCCTCACTGAATGCTGCCTCTATGTTGACCGCAGAAATATAATACGCAAGCAGTAAGAGTTCGTTTGCGTGAATCTCATTCTGATATTTATATCCGAGATTCGCAGAAGAGATAAGTCCGAGCTGAATCAGTCTTGCAGTGAAAGTTCCCGTTCCGCTGAAAGGGTCTAAAATGTGAAGGTCATGTGCGCTCAGTCCGTCAGAGATTCCGAGTTCATGACGTGCTGCCCAGTCCGCGCTCCTGAGAATGAAATCTACTATCTGATTAGGAGTGTAAACTATTCCGAGTTTTTCTGCCGTCTCTTTGAATGCCTCTTTGAAGAAGCTGTTGTAAATGTCGCGGAGTAAATCCTGTTTCTTAGCACCTGTTGTTGCTTTTGCTGATTCAATGCGTATATGTTCGTCAAAATTTTCGAGGCCTTTGGGGTCAAGGTCAGTGCCTTGTGATTCGATGTATATTCTGATTTTCTGCATTGACTGTGATATTGGGTTGAGTCCTGAGAACCCTGCGAAGATTGAGTCAAAAATTTCTTTGCTTGTGATGTGCTGTGCGAGCATTTCGACTGCCTGCTTACGTGTGATTGAAGGACTGATTATTTCTTTCAGTTCTTCCGTGAATGATTCTAATCTGCTCTCAATATTTGGATTTTTTGCTGACTGATTGATCCTGTCAGAGATTTCATTGAACGCATCAACGAAGTCTTTAATCCATGTTTCCCAGTAACCTCCGCCGCATTTCTTCACCATGCGGATATAGATAGCCTGCCTGTATTTTTCGGTGAGAATGTCATCGAGGAATGAATTATCTTTTGCATTTCCCGAAGTGATTCTTACTTTTTCTCTCAGGTCTATTGAATTCACAACGTCAATGAATCTCTCATCATGAGCTCTCAATGCCTGCAGGACTTTCCAGACGGTTTGATAGCTTTCGTTTTTATCGAGAGCCTTTTCTGGTGATTCGTCTTTGCTGACGATTACGGGAAGAATCACATAGCCGTATTTTTTGCCTTCGGATTTTCTCATTACGCGGCCTATGCTCTGTACGATGTCGATCTGTGAGCTTCTCGGATTGAGGAATATCACGGCATCGAGTGCAGGAACGTCAACACCTTCCGAGAGACAGCGCGCGTTTGACAGTATGCGGCATTCATTATTATCTGGTTCGGAGGCGAGCCATTGAAGACTTGCGGAGCGTTTATGTGCGGATAAAGTTCCGTCAATATGTTTTACACTGCAAGTTATCGGGTTATCATTGTGAGTGAAGTCATTCGTGAAATCTTCTGAGGCTTTAATTGTGTTCGAGAAAGCGACGGCTCTTTTCATGGGCAGTGCATCACCCTGAATGAAATCAAAATCTTCGGGACTAATATCTTTTGCGAGTGCCTTATAGACACCTTCAATTTTTGCGGGTAAATCGGGGTCATCAATGCTGAGCTTCTCAACCATGAAGATTATGACTTTATAGTCGGTGAGGAGTTTTTCATTGACCGCCTTTTTGAATGAGAGAGTGTGAAATTCGGGGCCGTAAATTTTTTCGTCATCCATTGAGTATAAAACTGCGTCATTCTCTTCAGCTTTCTTTTTGAGTGCAGCTTTTCTTTTGGGAGTATCACCGAAAATTCTGGGCGTGGCTGTCATGTAGAGTCTTTTATGTGCGTGTATTATTGCATCATCGTGAATGATTCTGAATCGTGATTCGCTTTTATTGTTCTGAGTTATGCCTGCTGTCCTATGAGCCTCATCGCATATTACGAGGTCAAACACCGGGAAGCCTTTAGCTTGTGCATCATGAATGACGTTCAATGACTGGTACGTAGAGAACACGACACACATAGAATAGCTTTTGCCTTGTGCATTCTGCCATTGATGAATCAGATTAGCGGCGTTAGTTGTGGGTTTTATGGTCAAATCCTGAGGCTTTAAGTCTTCGGAGTCATATCCTGCTGTAGAATCAGAACATACCGGCAAAGATATTAACGGCAGATTTTCATCGTGGTCATAATTCCATGAAGTGATTGACTGATTCAATAATGAGATTGACGGCACAAGGACTAAAATATTGCTTCCTCTTCCGGCGTATTTCTCTGCAATCTTCAATGAAGTAAACGTTTTTCCTGTTCCGCAGGCCATGATGAGCTTTCCTCTGTCATGACGCGCAAGACCGTTCAGAACGTCATTAACTGCTGTTACCTGATGAGGCAGTAATGCTTTGACTTTATACTTAACGTGATTGAGATTCTCAAAACTGAATTCTTCCCAATTGATTGAAGAGTTTGCGAGGTCCTGAAGCGTTATGATTTTCACGGGGGGATTCTGATCCGTGAGAGTATCTTTTGCTTTATCATTGAAGTCATCAGTGAGTGCAAAGAGTATACGCTGAGAGTAGATGCTTTTGCTGCTCAAGGCCATAAACGAATCGATTTCTGCTTTCGGGATTGATGAATCATTCTGTCTGAATTTGCACTGAACAGCACAGTATGATTCGCCTTCTGTGAATTTCGCGACAATATCGATTCCTGTATCGGGCATTCCGTTATTGCCTGGCCATTGAGACCATAGCCATATATCCGAAAATTTTGGTGCGAATATCTTATCATGCAAGAGGAAGTATAAGCATAACTTCTCGAACATTGAGCCTTTTTTCGTGTTATCGTTATTCTGATTTATATTCTGTATTATTTCATTGAGTGAGGCCATGTGAAATTTTTCCCTTCGGTTTAGGTGTGTATAATGATAACAAAACTATCAAAGGAGAGAAGAAATATGAACACTGTACTTGAAGAAAGTGCGCAGGAAGTTTTTCAAGAGACATCTGAAAAGAAGTATATAAGACTGGACTATGAAGATATAAAGAATATTTCCGATGAGCTTATAGAGCAGAATATGAATGCTTATCTCGTACTTGCCAATGCCTGAATTCTATTTTGACGAGGAAACCGTAATTGCTCTTCATGATGCACTAGTTGACAAGACCGGAGGAAGTGAGGGCGTAAGGGATATGGGGCTTCTTTCTTCGGCTATAAGAGCACCGTTCCAGTCATTTGGAGGATATGAAGTATACCCTGATATTGAACAAAAAGCGGCAAGACTTGCATACGGTCTTGTTCAGAATCATGCTTTCATTGACGGCAATAAGAGAATAGCAGCTCACGTTATGCTGGTATATCTTAAAGTCAACGGGATAACATTAACTTACACACAGAAAGAACTTCAAGATATATTTCTCTGTCTTGCTGCCTCAGAGATAACGTTTAATGATTTAGTGAACTGGATAAAGAATCATGAATCCCCCCGAAAATAATT
>JAFPWQ010000028.1 GCA_017394925.1 Synergistaceae bacterium | reverse complement strand
GTCTATTTCGTGGCACAGGAAGAAAGGTACGAAGGCCGCGATAATAAGTGCGCTTGAGAAATTAGACTTTGTGCCGACGATTAAAGAATGGTACGAGCCTGAATTACAAACAGAACCGCATACATTCAGTGTCAGAGGGTACTACAAAGATGACCAGATAGACGTTGATTTTCTCGGAGAAGAGACACATGAAATTCTGACGCGCATAATTGAGAACACAAAACCGGCGCGTTCACGTCTGATAAAGCTGACGATTGCACCGATCCCGATAGACCTGACAGATCACATTTGCCGCTGGGACGTGTGCAGTTGGGAGCATATGGACTCATTGCCGTCTCACTGGAACATCATCACGCCTGTTGAACCTCTCGATGATTCGGTCTTGGTGTCTCACGATTTCGAGCGCGGACTATTCAACCTCAGCGATAATCAGTTCTGGGATATTTCATCATGGGACGATTTGCCTTACAGACTTTTATATTTCGGAGCGTCCTTTGAGACTGGAATATTTGCCTCCCTTGAATGGGGCGAAGGCGATTCGGCTATGTTGTCTCCAAACCTCTGGGACTATTCGCAATGGGATTTCGTCAGTACATACAGCAACGTTATCGGCTTTGAGTTCGATTATTCAATTCCTGTAGTTATTGTTCAGGATACAGAGCAAATCATAAGCGCATTCACATATACAGATATTATTTGTGATACAAGGCCTCGCTGGGACGATAAGACCTGGCAGGAACATTATTCGTGGCTTGAATACACAGCTCATGACATCATACCTGAATACGTCAGGGGCATTGCAGGGTCTCTTGACTGGAACAACAAACGCGAATATCCCGTTTCATTCTGGGACAAAGACAACTGGGATTCAGTCAATTATCCGCCGGATTATGACGCTCCTTTGCCTAAATGGAGTGCGTTCAAGACATGGCAGAAAAGTAATACATGGGACACTACAACAGAGCTGTCCGCTACTTTAGAGATTGATTATCAGGAGGATTAATTCATGGCAATATTAACTTTTTCAGGACGGGCAGCAATTATTCAGTATTTGCAATCTTGTCCATTATTTTTGGCTATCGGCAAAGGTCATCCTGACTGGGGAAGTGTTCCTGATCCGCCGGATTATGACGCAGTGAAACTCATTGACGAGGTCGGACGCAAGAAATTAACTCAGGCATTCTTTGTGAATGAGGACGATAACGGAGATATTCAAATGCCCGGAGGACGTAATTATTCTCAGTCAGCAAAGCCTACGAGACATTTATTCGTGCGTTTCCTGTTTAATTACGGCGAGGGAGTAAACACGCTGATTCGTGAGGTTGGAATTTTCATCAATACGAAAGTGAAAGCCGGTTTACCTGCAAGTCAGACATTCTTCACTCCAGACCAGATTGCAGATCCGGGTACTCTCTTATTGCTTGAACACATAGACAGAAATGACGCGGATAATTTATCTCCCAAGAAAATGGGCGGATACAGAACGATATTGACGATATGAGGAGGTGCACAGAAATTGACAGAAGATGAAGTGAAATCAGGCCTTGTGTATTTGCACAAAATGATGAGAACAAACATAGAAATTATGATCGACATGGCTGGAGCTGATGTTAAAAATATAGACTTTAAGCGCAAAGTTATGGATGAGATTCAGGCTTTGGTAGAAGTTCCCATTTTAACCATTGCAGACATTATTACTGATAAGCCTGCGCTCTTCAATATATATATGACTATATTAGAATATGGTCTGCATTGCTGCAGTAAAACCGCAGAACTCTACGAGATATCAAAGTCGGAAGAGGTGAAAGCATGACGGCAGAAGAACTCAAAAAATTAATCGGCTCATCAGATTTTTATGACCGTTACGATAAATCAAAAGGCTGGGAGTTTCTTCCAGTTATGGCCAAAAGAGCAATGCAGTCTGCGGAATTCAATGAGATACAGCACATCGCAGAAGAAAAAGTGAAAGCACTCGGAAATTCACTCTATGCTGACGGAACTATCATCGAGGGCTGTGCAATCTCCTATGACCCAAGCACAAAGAAAGCTAATCTTGACGGTGGGCGTGTCTTTCTTGACGGTCTAATCTATGAGATTGAAGCGGCAGCACTGAACATTCCAGATGTCGAAAATATACAGGTCGGTATCTGGAAGAAGTCAAAGAATGTTACCGAGTATGAAAGTGATGAACTGCTTGACCCTGCAAAGGGCACACCGCAATACCAAATGCCCGGAGGTTACCGCATTATTACCACCGCTGAATGGGGATTGAGCAATGAAGCTATTGATATGCCATTCTTCCCTGTTTACGGGATTTCAGGCGGTGAAATTGTTACTCAGTTACGCGATAACATTAACCCTGAATATCTCGAAACAGTTGCACGCTATGACAGACACGCCAACGGTCATTATGTAGTCGAAGGCTTAAGAGTTACTGCACTTGCGAATTCAACGGCAGGCAAGCAGACATTCAGCGTTTCGGAAGGTGAAGCTCATATTCACGGATACGAAGCGTTAATCTCTCACTCTGTCAGGCTCATAACCGATGAACTTCCTGACCTTGCAGAAGTAAAATCAGAGGTGCATAAATACGTCAGCAGTTCAGGAAAAATGATTGTGTCTGTGCATCACACTCCTATTGAGGCAATTACGCAGGTCAGAGTTACTAAAGAACGCACGGTAACACTGACACACGGAAGCTATTCGGGCTGTACTGATGAATTGCCGGATACGTCCGTGTTTCAGATTATCGAGGTTAAACAGGGGGCTTTAGTCTTTGAGCAGGGCACAGATTTTCATTTCGTCTCGGATAAATTAAGCTGGTCGCCTTCGGGTGAAGAACCTGCGCCGCATTCAAGATACACAGTTACGTATCATTATCGTGTGAACGTTGCGCCGGATACTTCGACTACTGAGACACTCACACTTTCGGGACTGGTTGAGAATTCATTAATTGAGGTCGATTACAGTTACAGAATGCCGCGCAAGGACATCATCGTAATGTATAAAGACCGCTCAATCGGAATCGTTCGCGGCGTTCCTCACAGGTATGACCCAATTTTGCCGGGTACACCTCCAGAGGCAATATGCCTCGCTGAAGTTACTCAGACTTGGAAGGGTTTGCCTACCGTGAAGAATGTTGCGATTCAGCGCGTACCTGTCGACACATTGAATGCCATGAAGAATCAGATTATCGACCTGTACAGCCTCGTCGCAAGAATTGAACAGAGACATGATGCCTCTATCAATGCCCCCAGCAGTGCATATAATGTGTTCGTTGACCCTCTTTTTGATGATGATATGCGCGATAAGGGAGTGCCTCAGACTGCTTTAATCGCTGACCAGACTTTACAGCTCCCTATGACCGCTGAATTGTCTAGTTTAACCCTCAATAAAGAT
>JAFPWQ010000220.1 GCA_017394925.1 Synergistaceae bacterium | reverse complement strand
TTTCATTGCGGGATTCCCTCCTTAAACTTTCATCTCTTTCATTTTTGCAGCTCTTACTACATGTTCAGCAAGCACTGACGTAGTAACTGCCCCCACACCACCGGGCACGGGACTAATTGCCTTAACGCATGATGAGACATTCTCAAAATCAACATCACCGCATAATTTGCCGTTTGCATCAACATTAATCCCAACGTCAACGATAATGCTGTTCTCATTCACATAATCGCGAGTGAGCATTAACGCCTTTCCTGCTGCCGCAATAATTACGTCCGAACGTCTGCAAATTTCCTGAAGATTTTTCGTTTTCGTGTGGCAGATCGTAACTGTAGCGTTCTGTTTCATCATCATCATTGCAACCGGTCTGCCTATGACCATACTGCGGCCAATAATAGCAACATTGAGACCCTGAAGCGGAATATCATAGTGTGATAGCATTTCCATCACTGCACCTGCTGTACACGGCGCAAAGCATTCAGATTTACCCGCGAAAACTCCGGCAATATTTGAATCACTCATGCAGTCGACATCTTTCATCGGATCAACGTGTGAAACCGCAAATTCATCGCTTAATCCTTCAGGTAACGGACGGAATAATAATATCCCGTGAATATTTGAATCGTTATTTATGTTCATGAAAGCAGAATCAAATTCAGACTGTGAAATATTAGCGTCAAGCTCATGAACTTTCACGTTAAGCCCAAGTGAGTCAAAGCGTTTCAGTATTCCCCGTTCGTAAGCTAAATCGTCAGGGCGTGAACCAACACGTATAACTGCGAGTGTAGGCGTAACACTCAAAGTGTGAAGTTCATCAAGAATTTTTGCTTTCATTCCTGCGGCAACTTCTGAGCCTTTCATGATAAGCGTCATTATTTCACTGCCTCCCGAATCTTTTTCAGAATCTCTGAGGCTTCACGCATTATTCTGTCGACCCAGTAGCATATCTTGCCGACATAGTCAGAGTCTTTTATGCTGACGAGATTAATTTTCACGTTCACGATTGCAATTGCGATTCCTGAGTTCGCATTCAGAGCGGCCGCAAGTAAATCACATTCAGCAGTCTTGTTTGATTTCCCCACGAGACTATAAGCAAGCTGCATAACTTCGAGGCATTTTTCAGCTGTCTCAATGGGAGCAGATGCCGCAGATTTATACGCCTCCTGCAATTTTTCAGAACGTAATTGCTTCTCTTCTTCCGTATCTTTGGGAAGTTTCAGTGCCGCTATCACTGAGTCATACGAGGTCATATCTTTCGTGATGCATTCTGTGAGTTCATGAATCAGAGAGTCAGATTTTTTTCGTGTCTCAGTGTTAAATGCCTCATACTGTGAATATTTCTCGCGTCCAATCGTCAAGTTGCACAGCATGGACACCAGAGCCGCACCCATAGCACCAGAAAGAGCCGCCGTACTTCCGCCGCCCGGAGCAGGAGCAGATGAGCCTAATTCCTGAAGAAATTTCCCGATTGTTACGCCGGGTATATGCTCGTTCACTATGCTCATGCTAGAACAACCCCGTAATCTTTCCGTCTGAATCAACATCGATATTCAGTGCGGCCGGTTTCTTGGGCAGTCCGGGCATGGTCATAATTGCACCTGTGATTGCAACTAAGAATCCTGCACCTGCTGACAGTCTCACTTCACGCACTGTGATTCTGAAATGCTCAGGCCGTCCGAGTTTTACCGGGTCATCTGAGAGTGAGTACTGCGTTTTGGCCATGCAGACGAGTAAATTATCTTTTCCCTGTTCGTGAATCATATTCAGGTCTTTTTCTGCCTGAGGAGTGAAATCTACGCCGTCAGCACCGTAAATCTTTGTTGCAATGGCATTCATTTTTTCTTTAGGACTCATTGATTCATCATACATGAATCTAAAATCTGAATCTTTTTCGCAGGCCTCCACAACTTTACGCGCAAGTTCTTCGCCGCCTTTACCGCCTTTCATCCAGACTTCAGCAAGTGCAAATGACGCTTTGAGTTCTTTGCATTTTTCAGCGAGTAATGCAAGTTCTGCTTCCGTGTCAGTCGGGAATCTATTTATCGCAACGACAACAGGCAGTCCGTAGCCTTGTATATTCTCAATATGCTTCTGTAAGTTCGGGATTCCTTTTGCGAGTGCGTTCAAATCTTCATTCGCAAGTTCCGTTTTCTTGAGTCCTCCGTGCATCTTTAAGGCCCTGACCGTAGCGACAACGACAACTGCATCGGGTTTGAGACCTGCCATTCTGCACTTAATATCGAGAAATTTCTCTGCTCCCAAATCCGCACCGAATCCTGCCTCCGTAACAAGATAATCCGCGCACTTCAAGCCCAGTCTCGTAGCCTGAACTGAATTACAGCCATGAGCGATATTTGCAAATGGTCCTCCGTGAATGAATGCCGGATTATTTTCGAGTGTCTGTGCCAGGTTCGGCTTGATTGCATCTTTCAGCAGTGCAGACATAGCACCTTCCGCGTGAATGTCATGTACGGTTACGGGCTTGTTGTCATACGTGTATGCGATAACCATTCTTCCGAGTCTCGCTTTGAGATCCATTAAGTCAGACGCAAGGCAGAATATGGCCATGACCTCAGACGCAACTGTAATGTCAAAACCTGATTCGCGAGGTACACCGTTAGCTGTTCCGCCAAGACCAATGATTATATTTCGCAATGCACGTTCATTTAAATCCATTACACGCCTGAATACGATTCTTCTTGGGTCAATGCCTAATTCATTACCCTGCTGAATATGATTGTCCAGCATGGCCGCGCATAAATTATGTGCCGTTGTGATCGCGTGCAAATCCCCCGTGAAATGAAGATTTATGTCTTCCATCGGGATAACCTGTGCATATCCGCCTCCTGCCGCACCTCCCTTTAGGCCGAAGCTGGGACCTAATGAAGGCTCACGAAGAGCAGCACATGCCTTTTTGCCGATTCTGTTCAGCCCGTCTGTTAATCCTACAGTCGTTGTCGTCTTGCCCTCACCCGCTGGTGTAGGTGTGATTGCAGTTACGAGAATCAATTTGCCGTTGGGTTTATCTTTGAGATTCTTTAAGACTGACGGAGAAATTTTTGCTTTGTATTTCCCGTAGCATTCTAAATCATCTTCTGAGATTCCTAATTTAGCAGCTACGTTTATGATATTTTCAGGATGAGCTGCCTGTGCTATTTCTATGTCGCTGAGTACTGCCATGATTCTTTTTGCTTCCTTTCATGCAAGAATTAAACCAGTATTTTATCAGACATGACAAGAACGGCTAATATGCTCCTTTTCCGCTGAAAATAGCTTTTACAGTTCTGAACATGATAATAATATCTAACCATGCTGACCAGTTGCAAATATAATATAGATCATACTCTATTCTCTGGTCATAATCTTCCACATCGTTACGTCCGCTTACCTGCCACAAACCAGTCATTCCAGGCTTAGCATGAAATATCTGTTTTGCGGTCTTGTAGCCGTAGTATAAATCAACTTCCTTCTGCACAATCGGACGGGATCCTACAAGGCTCATTTCACCTTTAAGGACGTTGAATATCTGCGGAAGTTCATCAAGGCTTGTTTTTCTCAGGAACTTCCCTATTTCTGTAATTCTAGGATCATCTTTGAATTTGAACGCTTCTTCAAACTCGCGTCTCAGCTTTTCATCTTTAAGCATTTCCTTCAGAACTTCTTCGGCATTCGGTATCATGCTCCTGAACTTGTAGACATAAAACGGTTTCAGATCCCGTCCGATTCTCTTATGCCTGAATAATATATTACCTTTGTCCTCACGTTTAATTTTCAGTGCTACATATAGCATCAGCGGCGAGAAGACTATAAGAGCAAAGAATCCTCCGATATAATCCATAGTAGCCTTGATGAATCTGTTCATCGGATTGAGCAGACCCTGTGAGGTTGATATTACAGGTATGTATTCGAATCTTCTGATTTGTGCAGGATATGCTTTGAGCATGTACATATCCGGAATATATAAAACGCGTTTCACGTTATCTTCAATCAGGTTAAGAGTGTCTTCAATGTTCTGTCTTGATGTTTTAGGCAGTGCGATTACTGCTTCGTCTGCCTGAACTTCTGACTGTATGCGCTGAAAATCTTTTAGCCTGCCCAGAACATGAACGCCTGAAAGTATTTTATTCTGCTTGCTTTCATCATCATCAAGAAAACCTATAACCCTTCGCGCTATAAACGGAGATACTGATATGTTCTCTGCAAACATCTCAGCGGCCATTCCTGAACCTACAATGATAACAGAAGTTGATAGAAGTCTGACTGAGAATAAAATCCGTCTGAATAAATATCTTGCTGCCAGTGTTACCGGGATAAATAATGCGAGCAGGGCAATGAATAATATAAACGATCCGCTGAATTTGCTTATATACAAAAAGACAATGCTGACCAGAGCGATAAATACCCATGAACGGACAACAGCAGTCATTTCATCGTGAAACGTCCACAATATGAACCCGTAGAGCCTGCTGAAAAAAAAGAATATTGTCATCGTTCCCGTTAAGAATGCACAAAGCCAGAAAGTTAAAGATGTATACATAGGCGACAGACATAAATTGAAGAGCATAATATCGAAAATGATCTGAATTATTGAAAATATAAATCTTAATGCGCGTCTGAATTTTGGCGAAAAGAACTGCTTCAAGTTATAAGAACCTTCTTCGAAAAAATTTTTTTGCATATTATAACAAAACGGGAGAAGAATTATTTTTCCTCTCCCGCATTACTAACGCTGATTATGATTCCTGAATGAACGGTTAGCCCTGATGATGTGCGAGCATAACCGCACCTGCAATCGATAATAACTTGGCTCTGGGTGAATCTGCACGGCTCGTTAATACAACTGGTGCTGCTGCTCCGATGATTAATCCGGCTGTCTCACTTCCCTTTGCGAAGAAGCTGATTGATTTTGCGAGTGCATTTCCGACTTCAATCTGGGGGACGAAAAGAACATCTGCATGGCCAGCAACGGCTGATTTGATGTGCTTAATCTTCGCGGCTTCCTCGTCGATTGCATTATCGAGTGCAAGAGGTCCGTCAACAATGCAGTTCTTGATCTGTCCGCGCGCATTCATCTGAACGAGTGCAGTTGCGTCTAACGTGCATGGCATATCGGGGTTGACCATTTCGACGGCGGCAAGACATGCAACCTTCGGACATTCAACGCCCAGTGAACGCGCAAAATTCACCGTGTTCTGTACGATGTCGGCCTTCATCTTGAGATCAGGGTACATGTTGAATGCACCGTCAGCGATGAATATCACTCTGTCATATCCGGGAATCGAATGGAAATAGCAGTGTGAGATTGCTCTCTTGCCGACTCTGAGTCCGACTTCTTTGTTCAGCATTCCCCTGAGGAAATTATCCGTGTGAAGCTGACCCTTCATGTAAATATCTGCTCTCTTTGATGATACTTCGGTTACTGCTACGATTCCGCAGGCTGCTTCGTTGGTCTCAGGGATGATGTGATAATTCGCTTCTGCTGCTCCTGCTTCGGCTATGCAGGCTTTCACTTTTTCGGGATTGCCTACGAGTGTTGCGTCAACGAGTCCCATTTTGCGCGCGTCTTCGATTGCGGAAATTAATCCGGCATCTTCTGCCATTGCTACGGAGATTCTCTTGCGGCCTTTCTCGGCACATAACTTTGTTGCTTCTTCGATTAACTGCGACAATGAACGAATCTGTTCCATGAAAATTATAACCTCCTGATTTAAATTTATGTGTATGTGAAAACTTCAGAGCATTAAGCCCCGAAGGTATTTCCCGAAAATTATTCAAGCCATCTCTCAAGATATTTCGTGTAAAGCTCGTAAAATCTTCGTGTAACTTTTCCGGGTTTGCCGTCTCCGATTGTTATTCCGCCGATTTTCACGACAGGGACAATCATTTTTATGCTGCCTGTGAGAAATGCTTCTGAGGCCGCGTAAAGTTCTGACCATAACGGGCATCTTTCTTCGACATTATAGCCGTTCTCTTTTGCAAGTTCGATTATTGCGCCTCTTGTCGTGCCTCTGAGTACACGCGATAAAGGAGCAGTGATAATCGTATTGTCGTTCAGAACAAGAAAGAAATTGCTGTGTCCTGCTTCAGTGATTTCGCCGTTCGGGCAGTAAAGAATCTCATACGTTCCTGCGGGCATTTTGTATGTCGCTCTGTAATCCACGCTTTTGACTTCAGGGTTATCACGTCCGAATGCTACAGGCTCAAGCATGACTCCGTTCTCGCGTTCTTCGGGTGTGGTCAGTCCGGCCTTGTCGAAAATCACGAAAAAGCGCGGCTCAGGGAAACAGCCCTTCTCTGAATCAAAATAATCTCCGCCCGTAAGAAACGTTCTGATTCTAACGTCATGGCCGATTCTTGATATGCCCTCGCGGATTATATTCTTTATGTATTCGACATCAGGAATATTTTCAATCCCTGAATCTTTTGCGCTCTTCATGAATCTTGTCATGTGTGCAGTCAGCATTAAGGGCTTAAGATTAAACGACGCAAACGCTTCAAAAACTCCTACGCCCCTCTGAATGATTAAATCTGACATCGGAAGTTTAGCGTCTTCGGGTTTAAGAAATTCGCCGTTCATAAAACATAACAGCATGTATAAATCTCACCTTTCTTTATTTCTTCGGAACATCTTTAGGCCTGTCAAACGGATCTACATTTACGCTCTGACCGAATGATGCGGGTCTGTCTGAGAATGCGTTAATCGTAAGGGATATTCCGATTTCATCATCACCGTCTGTTGTTCTGTCATTCTTGTAGTGAAGATCCCACGTCATGCAATCTGTTATCCATTGAAGAGTGTACGTTACTTCGTCAATCATGCTCTCGTCTAAATCATAGCTGCCTCTGACTGACGTATAGACCTCACGCCCTAAAGGAAAGCGGACTTTCTGATGCACTCTCTGACGATCACGGTATAAATCCCATTGCATTGGACTCTCTCCCCAGACATATTGACGTTCGTAGCCTGTTCCGAATTCAAACGCTCCTATTTTATAACGCAATCCCGTAAAACTCCTCAGCATTTCATGGTCTGCATCTTCACGGTCATAGAACCATAATGAGCCTTCAGTTGAAGAAAAGAAATCAAAAGTTCCGACATGATTCAATGGCCTCTCGAAGTAATGCCTGAATCCCATTCCGTAACGCGATGTAATATTCTCATTATCGCTGCCGTGAAGTGTCTCAAGGTAACTTCCGAAGTCTGCGCGTAATCTCAGCCATGAACTTTGTGATGTCTTAATCCACGGTGCCCATACGGTAAATTCCGGTCTTCTGTCTAATCTGCCTTTGAATTTATTCAGCGAGTCTTTTCGATCCGAGATATATTCATTCTTGGTCCATCTGAGTGCGGCATCCCATCCGTTATGTGAGTAATTCAGTGATGCATAAGGTCTCCATACTCTTTCGTCCCATAATTCATCCCATGTATGTTCAACGCCGATCTGAATTGAAAAATCATCGTTGAGTTCCTGCTCAATCTCGAACATAGTCTCAAGTCCTGCCTCACTCATATATATTAATCCGACTGAAAGAGAACCCGTTTCCCAGCCTATTGTGCCGGTTATGCCTCCTCCTGTGCCGCGTGTATCATTCCTCTGGAAATACGGAATGAATGAATACGTTGCTGCTTTACGTTTTAGACTCACAACATAATCAAGCGGTGATGTGAATAAATACGTATTGCCTAAATATATTCTCGGCTTCTTTGCTATTACGCGTCTTCCTGGAATGAATGATATAGTTTTTGATTCGAGTCTGTAGTGAGGGTGATCTAATGCACATGTCGTTAATGATACCTGCCGCCATTGCACAAGATAATCTTCGGGGCTTCCTTTAACGAGTCCGCGTTCCTCTGCAAG
>JAFPWQ010000219.1 GCA_017394925.1 Synergistaceae bacterium | reverse complement strand
GGAAGAGTTTTCGTTGGTGATGTTTCGTTTCCTTCCGGGCCAATGGGACAAAATAATTCTGAGAGATTATTACGTTCACTTGAGAGTCTCGGCATTCGTTACGGCACAATGAGAACGGACACAACGCCGCGCCTTAACATTAACACGATAGATTTATCAAATACGACTCCGCAGTTGTCAGAGAGTGAGCCTCTATGCTTTGATCTCTGGGGAACACCGAAAATATATGACCGTTCAGAATATGCATGTTACTTTTCGCGCACGACTGAACGAACATATGAGATATTATCGCAGAACATAAAACGTTCACCGTTAGTTACCGGCGATGTCAAAGCAAATGGCCCCCGTTACTGTCCTTCGATTGAAGATAAGTTTTTGCGTTTTCCTTCTCACATTACGCACCCGATTGTCTTTGAGCCTGTATCACTCGCAACTAATGAAGTCTACGTGCAAAATTTTTCGACAAGCCTGCCTTATGACGTTCAGGTCGAAATGGTTCATTCACTGCCCGGATGTGAACACGCAAAGATAATCAGACCAGGATACGGAATCGAATACGCATACTTCATGCCCGACCAGTTAAAGCGCACTCTCGAAAGCAAAATTATTTCTGGATTCTTTTTTGCAGGTCAGGTAAACGGGACATCAGGATACGAAGAGGCAGCAGCTCAGGGATTACTCGCAGGGATTAACGCGGCCATGTTTGTGCTTGAACGTGAACCCGTCATAATCGGTCGCGATGAAGGCTATCTCGGAGTTCTCGTTGATGACCTGACGACCAAGAGCACAAATGAACCCTACAGAATGCTCACCGGAAGATGCGAACACAGGTTATTATTGCGCTGGGACAATTGCGCTCACAGGTTATCACATTACGGACGCTATGCAGGACTTATTGACGACTCGCGCTGGGCATTCCTTGAGAGAAGATTCGCAAATGAGGACGAAGAAATTTTGAGATTGCAACGCACAAAGATAACTCCTTCACATGAACTTAATGAATTATGCACTGAATATGACGCTGAAGTCTTACAGGCAACTATGAGCATTGCAGAGTATCTTAAACACAGAGGCGTTACGTATGAGCTTGTATCACGCATATCACCGTCAGAAAAGAATTTAACGCGTGAAGAGATTGCTCATGTTGAGACTGAATTACGTTACACCGGCTATCTTGAACGTGAGAACAGAGTAGCAGAACGCATGAAGAATTTAGACAACGCAAAAATTCCTGATGACTTTGATTATGATTCAGTGAAGGGACTCAGGGCTGAATGTCTCCAGAAATTAAAGCACTATAAGCCCGAATCACTTGGCCATGCATTAAGAATCTCAGGTGTTACTCCCGTTGATGTTCAGTTAATCTCGGTGATACTTGCGCGTAATGAAAGAGCAAAGAATTCATGAGTGATGAGACTAAACGCATACACATAGACATTGAGCAATTATTCCCGGAGGCAGCAAGGCGTGTACGTGTCCTTGAGGAGCTCAAACGTTCATGGCCTTCTGTCGTGAGGCGTGATATTGCATTACGTTCAACTCCTTGTGTGTTAGGCGTGAATGCAATTACAGTTATGGCTGATTCAGAAAATACAGCAAAAGAGCTTCGCAAAATGAAGGGGAATATTACGAGGGCGTTATCTTCCCGTTATAACTGCAGGACGGATAAAGATTTCACCCTCACAATTAAGTTTACTCCTCGATGACGTACTTTATATCTTTAAGATGTCTCCACATACCTGCACAGTCAAGACCATATCCCACGACAAATTTATCCGGGATTCTGAAGCCGCAGTAATCTACTTTGACTTCGGTCTTGCGTCTCTCGTACTTGTCCAGTAACACGCAAACTTTAAGGCTTGTAGGGTCTCTTGATTTCAGAAGCTCAAGAAGATGTGAGAGCGTTAATCCTGAATCAACTATATCTTCAACGACAATAACATTCTTGCCTTCGATACTGGATTTCAGATCATGGAATATACGAACTACTCCGCTGCTCTTTGTGTCATCACCGTATGATGCAACACTCATGAAGTCAACCCGAACGTCTAACTCTTCAGGGAGTTCACGCACTAAATCCGTAAGAAAGAATGCCGCCCCCGTAAGAATTCCAACAATGACGAGGCTCTTATCTTTGCCCGCATCATTCGCAATGTCAGAAGCTAATTCTTTAACGCGTCTCGCAATCGTATCACGCGATAATATTACTTCGCCTAACTTGTAACCCATGAATTTATTCTCCTTTCGTCATATGCTTATGACCTTTTCACATTCTAATACTCTTTCGATAATTTCGCTCATGTCTTCAAGTTCTCCAGTTCCAATTGCCTCTGTGAGCTTTAATCTGTCCGCGCATGATTCAGATACGAGAACATTCACACCTTCAGCATTAAGTTTTTTGAGGTAATCGCATGTCTCAGAGTCATATGCGGCGAGTTTCACTGAGTCATTCATGAGGGCTATTATGTCTGGTTTGATTCGTGAGTCCATGAGTGAGAGCAAAAATTTTCTGAGAAAGTCATATCTGTATTTCTTATTTTCGCCTGAGATTAATATCGCCGTTGCATTCTTTGAATTCGCAGACGTAAATGATGATTCTGTTTCGTGTGCCTCTTCATGCACTTCTTCTTTGTCTTTCTGCGCATTCTTTGAGACCATGATATATAAAGCTCCGTCATCATCTTCGGGGACAATGTCATTAAAGCCCTGAGAGTTTAAGAATTTATTTATCTCCGGCCATATTGTCGGACTGTCAATGAGAATTTTAATCTCTTCGTCATCACCGTTAAGAGCATCCTGTATGAGTCTGACAGCTTCATTTGCAGATTTGCCTGCAGCGTTTAAGGTCAGCATATTATTTTCAT
>JAFPWQ010000218.1 GCA_017394925.1 Synergistaceae bacterium | reverse complement strand
TTAACGCTTCGGCCTCAGGCGAGACATCCGGCACACTCACGCGCGAGATTGAGAACTTAGACAATCAGATAAAGACGATTGATGAATATCTCGAAAAGTATCAGGAAAGACTCGACAGACAAGAAGAAAGTCTGAGAACTAAATATGCGAACACTGAAACGAATCTTGCGAAGATAACACAGCAGGCAAGTTCAATTGCGGCAATTCTGAATCAGCTCAACGGTTACACAAATAATAACTCGTCATCAAGTTCATAAACTCAAAGCACAGACATAAAAACTCCCGGAGAAAAAAATCTTCGGGGGTATTTTTTTTATCGCATGGCCTCTATTATCTCTTTCACTTTCTCAATATCTCCGCACTTCACAACATGAGAACCTGCATCTTTCACTGTCTCAGGACATCCTCCGGCATCATACGTGATAACAGGTGTACCGCATGCTTCAGCTTCAAGATTCACTGTCGGATAATTATCTTCGTATGACGGATTAAAAAATATATCTGAGGCCGTATATATCTCTGCAAGTTCCTTTTGATTATTTGTTCTCTCAATTGCAATTATCTTTTCGGGAAGTGCTTTCTTCTGTTCTGGTTTAATTCCAACGAGAACTATTGCGTATCTCTCAGAGTCAAGCATTTCTGACAGTCTCACAAAGTCATTAAGTCCCTTCCGTTTTTCCCATATACTTGCGACTCCCAGAATGATTTTTCTGTCATGAAGATTAAATCTGTCTCTGAAATTGCTTTTTACCGGCCTGAATATATTTTTATCTGTCGTGTTATATCTCACTTCAACAGGATATTCTTTCAGGTAACTTTGCCTCACTAAATCCGCAAGCCATTTTGACGGTGTTATTATCGTCATGTTATTTACACCCGTGAATAATCTTCGCTTGTCCTCAAAATTTCTGTAACTGTTATCTCTTATGCTCGAAGGATATGAATCTCTTTGCGGGCATCTTTCACAGTGAGTTCTCCATTTAGAGCAGCCTGCCATCGTGAAATATCCGCAATGACCCGTGAAGCTCCAGCAGTCATGAAGAGTCCAGAATTTTTTCATGCCCGGACGTTTTTTTATCCAGGTGAATAAAAGCTCAATATTAATATAATAGCCGTGAATGTTATGCAGCCATAATATATCTGGATTAAACTCATCTGCCCATTTTAGGAATCTTTTTGTAGCATGTGATGAATAAAATCCATGTCTGTCAGTCAAGCGCGTCATAATCCCATGAACGTAAACATCAAACACTGAACCTATACGCACAGCATATTCTTTATACTTTTCGGGGACATATGAACTTCTTCCGTAAGCTATTTTCACTTCATGGCCTTCACGATAATATTTTTCTGCAAGCTCAGCCGTAATTTTTCCTGTGCTGCCCGTTCCGCATACTGCATTGATGAATAAGACACGCATATAAAATTTCTCCTTCCATAAATTAATAATGTAAGTATATATGATGCCTGAATTTAATATTTTGTAGGCATTGCCTCTTAACCTGATATAATTTCAGCAGGGCTTTTTACGGCTCTGTTTTTATTTTACCCTTGCGAGGATTAATACTAATGGCAAAAGTGAAAATTTGCGGAATATCCCACGAAATTGAAATAGGAATCATGAATGAATTAAGACCCGATTATATAGGCTTTGTATTCGTTCCCAGAAGCAAAAGATTCATTGCACCCGAACATGCCGGACATCTCAGAGCAAAACTGAATCCAGCAATAAAAACTATAGGCGTATTCTCGAATGCATCACTCAATACCGTAGCTATGTGCGTTGAGACATCCGGGATAGATTTCATTCAGTTACACGGCGATGAGACTCGCGAATATATTGCGTCATTGCGTGAGCTCATTCACTGCCCGATCATAAAAGCATTCAAAGTTAAGCGCGCAATTGATGCAGAACGTGCAATGAATACACCGGCTGATTATGTCATGCTTGATTCAGGCGAGGGAAGCGGAAAAACTTTTGACTGGTCATTAATAGGCAATACAAGCCGCAGATATTTTCTTGCAGGAGGACTAACTCCCGAAAACGTACAGCAGGCACTCTCAATTACTCCTCAGCCCTATTGCCTTGACGTTAGCACAGGAGTCGAATCAAACAGGCTCAAAGATTACAGGAAAGTCATGAAGTTTATTCTTGCAGTACGTGAATTCAAAAAGAAGAATGCAATATGACAGGAATATTCATAGCCGGAATTCTCTGGGGCACTATAGGCATCTTCGTTAAAGAGTTAAACGCTCTTGGTGCTGATGTTTCACTAATCGGATTCATGAGAATGTTCTTTGCATTCATGTTCAGCCTCATAACCGCATTATTCATACATGGCCGCAAAATTATTATTCGCGATAAGAGAACTATATTATTATGTGCTCTGCTCGGCATAATCTGCAACGGACTATTTAATATATTCTACACAAATTCAATTAAGCTCAACGGAATGGGCGTTGCATGTGTCCTGATGTATACGGCTCCGGTATTTACGGCTATAGCGTCGGGATTAATCTTTCACGAAAAATTTTCACGCATAAAAATCTTCGCATTAATCATGAATATTATCGGGTGCATTCTCACAGTTACAGGCATAAATATATTTCAGAGTGATAATATTTCAGTCATAGGCATACTATACGGATTAGGTTCGGGATTCGGTTATGGAATGGCGGCGGTAATCGGACGTTCAGCAGGAGAAAAAACTGACGCATTAATCATGAGCATGTACAGTTTCTTTTTTGCGTCCCTGTTCATGATTATATTCACAAAACCCGATATTATACCTGCGTTTATTAATCTGCGAATCATGATAACTGGTATGCTTTACGGACTGATTCCTACAACGCTTGCATATCTGGTGTATTATAACGGCCTGAAAGCGATTAATGACACAAGCAGAGTCCCGGTAATCGCATCTGTAGAACCTGTAACGGCTGTTATCGCGGGAATGCTGTTATATAATGAGCAAATAGATGCGGCGAATTTTGCAGGGGTTGCGATTGTGCTTGTATCTATTATTATAATGATGAAAGCAGAATAAAAATTTATATACAGGTGATAAAAGAATGTCGAAAATTGCAGCAGCAGTTTTTAACCGTAAAGGCGGCGTAGGCAAGACGACCATAGCAGTGATTCTTGCACAGATAGCGTTAATCAGGCACAATAAAGTTCTTGCCGTTGATCTTGATCCTTCGCGGAACTTTTCTGATGCTTTAGGTTTCATGAAGAATTATTTCCGTGATTCACTTCGTCTGAAAGATACGCTTGAAGATTCAGATGCGGATTCTAAGGAAGAATGGATAATTATTGACTGTCCTCCCACGCTTGATGACTCATCACGTAAGGCAATAGATTTTGCAGATATAACCCTCGCACCAGTTACACCCGATTTCTTTTCTCTGTCGAATCTTGCAGTTGTGTATTCAATTGCGGCTAAAGACGGAAAAGAAAAAGCCCAGCTGCCTCTTGTGAAAGTCGGCTATGATAACTCAGGAATCAGCAAGATAGCAGATCAGTTGATTTCAGAGCGTGATTACCCGATAGCTGAAGATTTGCCTCTGCATAAAAGAATCCCGTTCAATATTACGTCAGGGCTTGTATGGTCAACGGGATTAATGGCAAGATCAAGACAGCCTTTTGAGAGATTGTACGAAAAAATCATCAGGGCAATAGATAAATTAAATGACGGCGTTGTTGACATAAATGAAGTCTGGACTGACAGAAAAGAGGACGGGACTAACGATGCGGATATTTAGGGGACTTGAGAATATACATTCCGTGATAGACAAGCACCAGGCGGAATGGCTCAGGGAACAGGGCGAAGAATCAGAACGTCCCAAAAGATTAAGCGTTGAAGAAAGAATCAGACGCAGTTTTGCAGAGAGTACCGGCACAGGGAGATTTTCTGCTGACAGATTCATGGGCGGCCATGCTGCAGAGAATCAGCACGTGAAAGCAAAAGAACCAGAACCAGAATTGCAGAGTGAATCTAATTCTTCAGTTGAAGTTGTGAATGTGATTCCCCAGAAGGACGAAAATCATTCATGGCTGTATAACGAAGTCCTGAAAGCAATTAATGACGCAATTGGAGACAGGAAAAACACGAAAGTTATAGCAATCTTTGTGCCTGTTGTCCAGAACGGAAAAGAATTCGAGAGCCTTCCCGCTGATGAGATCATAACGATTAACACTGTCCCGGAAGAACCCGAAGAATTACCAGAATCAGAACTTGAACATGAAGAAGAACATGAAGAAATTGAAATTGCGCCTTCTCCTTTCATGAAAGAGCATGAAGAATTGCCGGTGATTACGGAAGAGTCAGAACCTGAGTCAGAACAAGAAATGCCTGCAATGAGTGAAGAATTTAATTTGATTCCAGAAGGACAATCTGAACCTGACGCAGAATTGGCTGAAGCATTCCAGACAATGGAAGAAAAACTTGATGAAAAACTTGATGAAAATTTGCAGGAGCAGGAACAGGAAGCATATCAGCCCGAACATGAAGAAATATTTGACGAGCCTGCAGAAATTCCCACTATTGATGAACCTGATGACATATCTGAATCTGAATCTGAATCCGAAGATATTATGACTGTCTCAAAGGGTGAACCGCTTGAATATGAAGAGATTGAACTTCCTGAACCCCTTGATGATGATGACGTCGTATTTGATGATTCTGTCTTTGAAAATAATCTGACTGATGACGATAAACCAGAAGAATCAGACGATAAAGAGACAATCATAATCGAGGACAAAGAAAACGAAGAAAAACATGATATTCTGAAGAAACACGAATAACGAGAAAATAATTAATGCCTCCGTGAATCACTTTGCGGAGGTCTTTATTTCATGATAAATTTTCAGCCATTCATTACACGTTAAATCTTCTGCTCTCATCTTTGCATATTCATCCGGGACATTCACGAAGCCTTTTAGATTATTCTGCAGTGTTTTACGTCTCTGAGCAAAGCCCTTATGTAGTAATTCACTCCACAATGAATCACATGCGAGATCAAAATTTCTTTCAATCAGAATCTCAGCAATCACCGAGTCAACATTAGGAACCGGCCTGAAACATTCACGTGATACATTCCTGATTATCGATGCATGACCAATTGCCTCAATCATTACGCCCAGAGGATAACGCGCTTTTGTGTCAGGCGGTGCTGTTAGTCTTAACGCGGCCTCTTTCTGTAACATGTACATGTGATACGTCAGGCCATGATGCGCATATTGAATCAATTTCCATATTAACGGAGTCGTAATGTTATACGGAATATTTGCAATAACTTTATTCGGGAAGGGATTTAATGAATCATAATCGAACGTAACAGCATCTCCCCAGTGAAGATTTAATCTTGAATCACTAAGTGCAAGTTCTTCAAGCTCAGTCCTGAATCTTTCATCAAGTTCAATAGTATGCAGGCACTTCACATTTGCCTCAAGCAATGCACGCGTAAGCACACCATGACCCGGTCCGATCTCAAGAACGCAGTCGT
>JAFPWQ010000217.1 GCA_017394925.1 Synergistaceae bacterium | reverse complement strand
TTTACATCTTCGCTTGCATCTGAATTTTTACTCAGTAACAGCACAAACGCACGGCAGTCCTTTATGGCCGCAATAATCTCTTTGTCGTAGTCAATTCCTCCCATGATGTCGCGGGGAGCATACCAGGCTTTGAGATTATTTTTCTCAAGATAATTCGCAAGATGTATCACTAATTCATGTTCTTCTGTTGCATGGCTCAAAAATATTCTGCCCATCGCTTTTATCTTTTTATGGCTTGCATGAGGCCATTCTCATAATCTCACTCACAAATTCACTCATGCTTATTCCTATTGCTTTTGCCGCCTTTGGAACTAAACTTGTTGCCGTCATTCCAGGTGCTGTATTGACCTCAAGAATATACACATGGCCTTCCGAATCAACTCTGAAATCTGAACGGCTGTAACACGAACACCCAAGCGATTTATGCGCCCTCACTGCATAGTCAGCAATGCACTCTGCAATTTCAGCTTCAACTTTTGCAGGCACTATATACTCAGTTGCTCCGGCTGTGTACTTATTCGTGTAGTCATAGAATCCTTCGTGAGGCACAATTTCGATTACAGGCAAGGCTTGAACTTCTCCGTCATGCTCCCACACTGCACACGTAAATTCACGGCCTGAAATATATTCTTCGGCCATGACTGCACCGTCATAACTCTCACGCGCAAGTTCATATGCATCGTTTAACTTCTGAGGCGTTGCGTCTTTTATGATTGTGATTCCTACTGTGCTCCCACCTGAACAAGGTTTTACTACGATACTGCTTCCCAGTTTCGAGACTGCATCATTGAAATCATCAGGCAGTAATATTCCTTTTGGGATTCTTATTCCCTCGCGTTTAAACACTTCGCAGGCCTTCCATTTGTCCATTGCAAGAGCACTCGCATTAGGCCCTGAACCTGTATACGGAATATTCATCGCGTTTAATTTTGCCTGCAATATTCCGCCTTCGCCCCAGTCCCCATGCATCGCAATAAATACAGCGTCATAATCTTTCACACGGTCAATCTCATTCATTGAATGCAAATCTATATACTCTGCGTGAATTCCTGACTCGTTCAATGCATCACATACTGCATGGCCGCTCCTTAGTGATACTTCACGTTCTCTGCCGTCTCCGCCGCACAACACAGCAGCTCTCATCACAATATCACCTCGATGTTATTCATGCCGTCATATTTATAGTCTATACTCTTCGCTATCTTCATGAGAATTTCAACGCCCATGTGAATATCATCGTCATCACTCAGTGAGTCATCGAACGGATTGAATTTTTTGCCTGCACTCGTGAAATTCATTATCGTTGTCGAATCTGATTCTGAATACGAGATATTAATCCTAATGTCAATTCCTGAATCATGATTGCTGTAACTGCCCGAAAGAATTTCATACACAAGTTCTTCACTGCATAACTGAAGTCTGTATGATAAGCCTGAATCTATTCCGTACTTGTCCGCGAAATCGTGAATTCCTCCGTGCATCGCAAGAAGGTCAAAATTCCTGTCAGTAATCTCAAAGTGAAAGAATTTCAGCCTGTTAATGAACGCAATCGTCTTCTCACGTTCAGGCGAGTCAAATATTTTCTCAGGAGTCCCCTGCTCGTATATTCCTCTGTCAGCAAAGAATAAAACTCTGTCAGCAAATTCACGAGCAAATTTCATCTCATGAGTTACGACTAACATCGTGATATTGTGTTTGGCAAGCATACGAATCATCGCGAGAACTTCTCCGACCATCGTAGGATCTAATGCGCTTGTCGGCTCATCGAAGAGTAAAACTTTCGGGTTCATCATCAATGAACGGCATATCGCTATTCTCTGCTGCTGACCTCCTGACAAGACACCAGGCATTGAATGAGCTTTTGACGTGAGACCGACTTTTGACAGCCATTCGAGAGCTTTTGCTTCTGCGTCTGACTTTGACATCCCAAGCAGCTTAACGGGAGCTATGCAGAGATTTTCCATGACGTTCATGTGTGAGAATAAATAAAATCTCTGATAGACCATTCCCATTTTGCGCCGGATTTTATTCACGTCAGCTCCTCTTGCTGTTATCTCTTCGCCGTCAATGAATATCTGCCCCGAATCAGGAGCTTCAAGCAGTTCAAGCGAACGTAAGAATACACTCTTTCCGCAGCCTGAACCACCGATTATTGCTATATGTTCGCCTTCATTGACGCTTAAATTAACATCATGAAGAACGCTTAAATCTCCGAATGACTTGCATAAATTCTTTACTTCTATGGGATTCATTTATGCGGCCTCCTCTCTGTGTCTCTGCATTAAATCAGACAGTGCAAAAATTCCGTGAACTATATATGCGAGTGCGAGATAAATTAACATTCCGATTATGATAGTAATCATCGGCTGCATTGTACGCGAGGCTATATTGTTGATTACGCGCGTTAAGTCCGTGATTGAAACGTAGCCTACAACGCTGGTCCATTGAATTAAATTCACGACCGTAGACTGATAAACGGGTTTTGCAATTCGAATCACCTGCGGCAATGTTACAAGCCTGAATGCCTGCCACGCCGAGAAGCCTAATGTACGCGCCGCCTCAACCTGTCCGTGATCCGTTGCACTGATTGACGCACGCAATAATTCTGCCACATGTGCCGCTACATTCATCGAGAACGTAATTACTGCTATCGTCTGAGCCTCAAGGCTTGAACGCGCGAACACACCGTAGTACATGAGCATTAAGAGCATGAGAACGGGTGAGCCTCGAAGCAAAACGATATAGGCCGCCGCAATTGTGTTGATGATTCTGATTTTCGACATTCTGAGCGCACATATTACTGCACCTAATAACGTTCCGAAAATTAATGAGAAGAGAGAAATCTGAACTGTTGCACTTAGACCTTTAAGAATGGTCATGTAGGAGCCGCCCTGAATCAAAATCTTGTAGAGTATTTCGTTCAATGACATGTTAGAATCTAAATCCTTTCATGAAAAATTTCATGTGAATTATACAGGAGGCATTGAATATTCATGAAGAGATTTATGTTTTCGTTCACAGCATTAATCATTGCAATCAGTCTATGTGTT
>JAFPWQ010000216.1 GCA_017394925.1 Synergistaceae bacterium | reverse complement strand
GTTTTAACCTTCAGGCTGAATACGGCGGAGGCGTTCTCGATTACGGCATGTTAGGCTCAATCGATGCAGGAATGAGTCAGGCAGTTTATGCGTGGTCAATGCAGAAGTACAAGAACAATGTAGTCTCGCAAAGACAGAATGACACTAACACTGCGGCACTCGATGCATGGGATGAACTCGAAAAATCAATCATTGCTAATATCGCTGACGAAGTGCAGGTAGGGGTTACAAAAGACGGTGCAGAGTTAATCATCACAAAAAGCATTGTATAATAGCCTGGTAAATTAAAATTTCAGGAGGTATTCTTCATAATGAACATCACAAAGACGGAAACAAATAAGGGTGCAGGTCTTGTACTTTCACTTGACGGCAGACTCGATACGACAACAGCCCCCCAGCTTGAGGCCGAATTACGCACAGGTCTTGACGGCGTGCAGGATCTCACGATTGACATGGAAAAGCTCGTGTATATCTCATCAGCCGGACTTCGTGTATTGCTCAAGGCTCAGAAGGTCATGAACAAGCAGGGCAAAATGACAGTTAAGAACGTATCGCAGGAAATCAAAGACGTATTTGAAGTTACCGGGTTTGATGAGCTGCTGAATATCGAGTAATGAATTTCGATAAATCACAGGACGGTACCCAGCTGACTATCACACTCGACAAAAAACTCAGCGCGGTTACTGCTGACACTCTCGAAAAAGATTTAATTCGCGAGCTTCCAGGCGTGAAAAATTTAATCGTGGACATGGCCAGAATGGTTTATGTTTCATCCGCCGGGCTGCGTGTACTGCTTAAGGCTCAGAAGTATATGAATCTTAACGGCACAATGACGATAAAAAATGCAGTTCCCGAAGTCATGAATATTTTTGAGACAACCGGCTTTGATGAAATTCTCAACATCGAAGGTAAATAATTTATGCTTGATTTTAAGCCCGTTGATTTAAGCATGAAAGAGCTGGTAGATTCTTACACGTCCAGATACGGCGAAGGATCCTGCCAGCATTCTTTCGTCTCATCTTTCTATTTTAATCACAAATACGGCGATATGTTCTGTGAGCATGATAATTATCTCTATACGCTCAGGTCAAAACTATGCACTCAGAATGAACGCGTTTATTTATTCCCTCATGGTGAAAGAAACGGCATTAAGAATGCAGTTCAGAATGTGATAAATGATGCTCATGAACATAATGCAAGGGTGAGATTTGAGACTCTGACAGAAAACGCAAAAGATTTAGTGTGTGAATTATTTCCGGGAAAATTTACTGTCGTATATAACCGCGATTACTCAGAATATATATACAGCACAGAAAAGTTAATCCGTCTTGAAGGTCATGCATTCAAACCTAAACGTAATGAAATTCATAAATTCTTCCGCGATTATGAAGGACGCTGTGAAATTCTCAGAATATTACCTGAACACATAGAATTAATCAGGGACTTTCATAAAAAATGGATGGAGCAGAAAATTAGCTCCGAGTTCGATATTTATTACAAAAATGGACTCTATAACGATAATGACGCAGTGCAGGTTGGGCTTGACCATTTTTTTGAGCTTGGCCTTGATGGTATCGTTGTATTAATTGACGGCATTGTCTGCGGCTATAATTTCGGGGCTGCTCTGAGTCATGAATGCTTTGACGACATTGCAGAAAAAGGAGATTTAAGTATACAGCATATATATAAAGTCATCAGAAACGAATTCGTGAAAATATGCTGTTCCGGCTATAAATATGTCAATCTTGAAGAAGATCTCGGCATTGAAGGTCTCCGCAGTATGAAGCTGATATACAGCCCGGATTTCATGATAGATAAATTTCTGCTGTACGAGAATGAATAAGTGAATAAAAATGAATAAACTTGAAGCAAATATCTCACTGTTATTCATAACATTCATTGCGTCAATTCAAAATGTATTTTTTATATGGATACCTGATTCTATTCCTCATTTCGCATTTATCTGCATAACTAATCTTCTGGGATTCATTATGTCCCTTGCGTGTTTCTTCGGTGAACTCTTCAGACTGGATTTTAAACAGATTAAGCAGAGCATGGTATTATCTGCCGAGCTGATTTTATTTAATCTCTTTCTTCTACTGGGAGTTTCTGGTTTAGGGGCGGTGATGACGAATATACTTCAGTCTACTATGTTCGTATTCATATCAGTTATAGCTTTCCTGCTCTATAAGCAGATACCAGATAAAGGCACTATGCTGGGAATTATTATGGTGTTGTCCGGGCTTGCAGTGATGACTGAAGGAAATATCGATAGCTTATGGAACTGGAGCGCATTTTTTATGATCATCTCCAACGTCTTTTTTGCGTTCTATATCGTTACTGTAGGTGCGTATTCTTCATCGTCAAACCCTGCAATCATTGCTATGGGTCAGATGTTTTTCTGTTTTCTCTTTTCGCTCATACTCTGGGTATTTCAGGCCGTTGTTCAGGGAACAGATTTCGTTCTGCCGTCAAACCCAAAATTCTGGGGCAGTGTAATATACATCAGTTTTTGCATCAGACTGCTTTACGGTATAGTCCAGATGTACGCACAGAGATATATTTCACCTTTGAATGCCTCACTGATATTCTCAACCGAAATTATTATCACTATGGCAATATCTCCTGTACTATCTGCTTTTATGGGAACAAAGCCCGATGTTATTACGCCTCTTAAAATTGCCGGAGGAATAATCATGATTTTTGGAATCCTGATGACTGAACCGCAGTTCTTTAATCTTTTGAGGAGATTGCTTCATGCAAAAAATTAATTTACGCGAAAGAATAAAACTCGTATTAATCTGCGGACTTGTCTATTTCCTTATGGATCTGCCTGTTCAGATGACGGGTATACTTCCTTCGTATGCGGGGATAAAAAATTTTCTGCCGTTCACTTTGGGATTATTCTTCGGGATTTACGGCGTTGCAGGCTGTTTACTCTCTTCGCTTATCGTCAGCAATTCGCTTTATGAGTGCATATGCATATTAATTGCAGGACTGGGCATGTTTTACGGCTGGCATTTTCTCTCAAAGTCTGGCAGGGTATCCTTCAAGACATTCAAAGATTATGTGCGTTACATTCTGCTTTTGTCATTGCTGTCTGGTTTGTGCCTGAATACTAATGTAGCCTTTGCATATTTCATCACGGGATTATTTATAGCTATGCCGGTTAATATTTTATTCTCGTCAGTGTTCTGCATTGAGCCTGTCATGCCGTCATGGTGCAGATATGAACACGACTGCGAGTTTTGTCTCATGGCCGGAGCAGAGAATCTTGAAGGAGCAAATGAAGCATTAGAGAAATCAGCATATAAACACGGAATAGAAATGAAACGCGTACTTGAGATTCAAAGCTGTCTCGAAGAATTGCTTATACGAATATTAAATGCTCTGCCTGATGCAAATGTTCACGTCATGATTCAGTTCGGCGGGGCAATATCAGCCAGATTAATTTACGCAGGAAAGAAATATAATCCGTTTATGATAGCAAAGGAAGAAGATGAAATTGATATTATGAGTCTGAAAATCATAAAGCACCGTGCATTGAGAGCATCATTCAGTTACAGGTACGGAAATAATTATATTCACGCGGTGATTTAATCATGCTGAGTAAAATATTATCGCCTTCAGACTGTGCAAAGTGCGGTTACTGCTGTTCATTCAAAAAATGTAATCTTCACAGGACAGTTATGACACTCGCAATTAATGACGAACTTTTTGAGAAAATAAAACGTGAGTATCCTGAAGTGAAATTCATGACTCGTGATGATAATCTCCATATCATGGATATTTCTTCAAGATACGTTACAGATGACCCCTGCGAGGAAGCACTATGCTGGTTCAATAATGGGAAAGGGTGCATACTCGGAGAAGATAAACCGTTTGACTGTAACGCATGGCCTCTTTGTGTGATGCGGAAAGATGACATGCTGGTTATTGCGTTAAGCCCCGAATGCCCGGTGATTTCATCAAAGCCATTGAGTGAAATTCAAAAGATAGTAGATGACGGAGCCGGTGAAAGAATGTTTGAATACGCAGAAAAAAATCCTGCATTCATTCATGATTATACAGAAGGCTGGCATGTCCTGAAAATATTAAAGAAGGAGGAATGAAAGCTATGAAGAGACGAACGATACGCAGAAAAGTTCAGAATATGGTTCTGATGATTTCCATTGCTGCATTAATCATCACAAGTATAGTCGGAATTATCAGCATGATGCGTATTCAGTATGACAGCGAGAACGCACTGATTAAACAGATGGAGCAGAACCTGAATAATATAACGGTCAGCAAGTCAGGTTTAGCAGATTCGGAGCTTGGAAAATTCTCTGAATACATAAGCAACTTCGCGATTTATATCAATGATATATATTCATTCCCGTCGGATTTCGTGAGCCGTGATGTAAAGCCTCCATTGTCAGAGAATGCCGGAATATTTGTTATTCAGCGTATGCTTCGGGACGAGAATGTAAAACTTGATGACGTATACGGAGAGATTTCGATGTTCGGCAACCTTGAAGAGATCTGGGGACCGGTCATGAAACTGAACAACGGTACGATCACTACGATATATGCAGGAACAGAGAGCGGTTTTCTTGTGGGCTATGATGATCAGTCTGAACTCGGAGCGGACAACGGAAAAGATATATATTATGATTACACACAGGCAAACTGGTACAAGCTCGCAAAATCAGAAGGAAAAACTGTATTTACTGACATATACGAAGATTCATACGGCAGAGGGTTAATGATAAGCTGTGCATCTCCGTTTTATAATGCCCGGAATGAATTTGCCGGAGTTGTCTGCATGGATATATTAATCGCTGATTTATATTATGCAGTTCTCAATCTTGATCTTGGCGATGATGCATATGCTTTTCTTGTTGACGGCAGCGGAAAGATAATTACTCCGCCTGACTGGAAAGAAGATTTTAATGTTCTCTCTCAGGATAAAGACATAAGTCCTAAAGTTGCAGATGAAATACTTTCGGGTATGACTGGAGTTCTGCTTTCAGAAAAAAACAGAATATATTATGCATATACCCCGATAGAGACGACCGGCTGGAAGTTCTGCGTAAAAATTCCTGAAAGTCTGATATTAGCCCCTGTAAGAGATGTAAACCGCAATATAATTCTCACGATAATATCATTCATGGCCGCATTCATCGTGATAATCGCAATGGTATTTATCATCTCGCGCAAATTCTCCGAGAAGCTGACCAGTCCGATAATTTCACTTGGGCATGACGTAGAGAAAATCAGCGGAGGAAATTTAGATTACAGAGCCGAAATTCATGACAACGATGAAATAGGAGACCTCGCGAAAAGTTTCAATGACATGGCCGCCTCACTGAAAGAATACGTGAAGAATCTTGCGCATGTAACAGCCGAGAAGGAAAGAATAAGCACAGAATTAAATCTTGCAACACAGATTCAGGCCGATATGCTGCCGAGAATATTCCCTCCTTACCCTGACAGAAAAGAATTTGATTTATACGCAACGATGAATCCGGCTAAAGAAGTCGGCGGTGATTTCTATGATTTCTTCATGATTGATCATGATCATCTTGCGCTCGTTATGGCTGACGTTTCAGGCAAGGGAGTACCTGCGGCATTGTTCATGGTAATAGCGAAGACGTTAATCAAGACGCGCGCACAAATGGGAGGCAGTCCGTCAGAGATTCTTGCAGACGTGAACAGGCAGTTATGCGAGGGCAACGAGGCAGATTTATTCGTTACAGTGTGGCTTGGAATTCTTGAGATCTCAACGGGTCATGTTATCGCGTCAAATGCAGGCCATGAATACCCTGCGATAAAGAAAAAGGGAGGAGATTATGAGCTGTTAAAGACTAAACAGAGTCCGGCAGTCGCGACAATGGAAGGTCTGAAATTCAGACAGAATGAATTTGATTTAGAACCAGGCGACATAATTTATTTATACACTGACGGAGTAGCCGAAGCAACGAATTCAGACGAAGAACTTTACGGAACTGACAGAATGCTTGAAGATTTAGACAAAACGAAAAATACATCGTCCGAAGAGATATTAAAGCTCATGAAGAAGTCCGTTGATGATTTCACCGGCGAAGCTCCCCAGTTTGACGATATTACTATGTTATGCCTGAGATATTTCGGAGGTAAAATTTTGTGAAAGAACTTACGCTTGATGCAGATGTAAAAAATCTTGATGAAGTGCTTGCATTCGTAGATGAACAGCTTGAAGTTCATGACTGCTCACCGAAAATACAAATGCAGATTGACGTAGCAGTTGAAGAGTTATTCGTGAACATTGCGCACTATGCATATAACCCTGAGACAGGACCGGCAACAGTGAGAGTTGAGATTCAGGAAAATCCCCTTTCAGTTATCATAACATTTATCGATAACGGAGTACCTTATGACCCGTTAGCGAAGCCCGATCCTGATGTAACACTCTCAGCAGAAGAACGCGAGATCGGCGGACTCGGTATCTACATGGTGAAGAAGAGCATGGATAATATTGAGTACGAGTACAAAGACGGGAAAAATATCCTGAAGATACAGAAGAATTTATAACAGGAGGTATAAACATGAAAAAGTTTTTATGCGTATTAATTTTTATTGCGCTGATATGTCCGGCATCATTTGCGGCATCGAAGCAAAAAGAAGAAGTTGTGTATGCAGGAATATTAACGTATCTGGGAACAACTGAGCAGGAGTTTCAGGAGGGACTCGATGATCTTCGCAAGGCAGTAGCACCGTTAATTCCGGCAGAAGGAGACAATGAAAATGAATGGGCCGAAGATGACAGGCTTGAATCATTCATAAATTCACTCGTTAAGACACGAAGAATAATCAGCTTTTATGATTCGTTATTATCGATGCAGATGGCTTTACGTTCGCGCAAGATTGATGAGTTTGCACTTCCTGAGGCTGTCGGAATGTATTTGATCACGCAGAACCCGAACTATGATATTTTATTCTCGCTTAACATGATGCCTTCAACAATATCATTTGGATTTAAGCGCGGCAATACAGCACTTCAGAAAGAATTTAACACTGCGATAAATGCCATGAAGAAAGACGGAACGCTCGCAAAACTTGAGAAAAAATATATCACTGACATGGGAGCATCTGAACCAGAACGCGCAAAGTTTCAGGAATTTCCCCAAGCAAAGACAATCAAAGTTGCAGTAACGGGTGATTTGCCGCCTATAGATTTCATTGCTGCAGACGGAACACCCGCAGGATATAACACGGCTGTATTATCAGAAATCGGAAAGAGACTAAAGAAAAATATTCGTCTCATCAGCGTAGACACGGGCGGAAGGTCATCTGCTCTTGCGTCAGAACGTGCTGATGTCGTCTTCTGGTACCGTAACACTGAGGGCTTAAAGACACCTGCAAAAATGAAGGGCAAGAATTTGGGCGGCGTTATGAAAGATACACTTGACGGAGTAATATTATCAGTGCCATATTATGAATGGGAAACGGATTTAATAATCGGGAGAGCAAATTAATCATGAAAAAATTTTTATGTGCATTGCTCCTTGTTCTGATTCTCTGTGCAGGGTCATATGCAGGTGAAAGAAGAGTACTGCGTCTTGGTCTTTTGTCTAAATTAAATTCAACGGAAGAAATGTTCACGGAGACATGGAAAAAGAAATTTGCGCCCAACAATGAAAATCTTGAAGTCAGAATTAAATTTTATGACACATTAACGGCAATGCAAATGGCACTCGAAACACGCGATATTGCGAATATGGTTCTGCCTAATGCTGTTGCTGAATATGTCCTGAATCAGAATAAGGGATATGAATCAATTCTTGTGCTTCACTCTGATAATATGGGATTAGCATTTGGATTCCGTGAGGACAGCAAAGAATTATGCGGCAAGTTCAACGAGGCATTAAGAGTCATGCGCAACAACTGGATATTACAGACTATCGAAGGCATGTACACAACTTCACCGGGAACGGAAGAGCCTGACCCTGTAGAATTTGAACATTTTGACGGAGCAGATACTATCAGGGTAGCAGTAACGGGAGATCTTCCACCGATAGATTATGTTGCGGCTGACGGAACACCGGCGGGGTTTAATACGGCAGTACTTGCTGAAATAGGCGCGTATCTCAAGAAAAATATTCAGCTTGTCGGAGTTGAAACGGGAGCAAGAACAGCGGCTTTAGCATCAGGACGTGCAGATGTCGTTTTCTGGTATGAAGTCGACACATCGAAAAAGATTCAGGATGATGCCCCCGAAGGCGTAATATTATCTGAGCCATATTACACGTGGGACAAGTTCGTTCACATCAGGAAAGTTCCGGGCGGAAAATCAAGAAGTGAGAACTGGGACGTTTAGCGTGATATTCTGAGAATTTACAGAACATATTAACGGAGGCCATGACATGAAAAAAATATTATGTGTTATTGCATTAATTCTTGCGCTTTCAGTGTGTGCATTCGCTGAAGACCAAAACGTACAGAATGAACAGAACGTACAGAATGAACAGAATGACCCCATTGAAATTGGATTCTTAACGAGGCTCAAGACTACGGAAGAAGAATTTTTCAGGATGATTCTAAATTCATGGTCAACAAGAGGCTGGGCGATTCTCGGAGGGGATCACTCAACAGGAACAGCAAAGTTTTATGACTCACTCGTCTTAATGCAGATGGCACTGTCCAAACGCGAGATTGAAGAGATGATACTTCCTGATTTTGTAGCTGAGTATCTGCTCAGGGTCAACAAAGAAGTGTATGAGCCTTCATGCATATCGAACTCGGGAAAAATGGCATTATGTTTCGGGTTTATGGGCAATAACAGAGAACTCGCTGTTAGATGGGATAATGCGTTAAACTCAATGCGCAATGACTGGACGCTTTTGGCACTCGCAGATAAATACGTGAAGAATTTCCCGAAAAATGACAGTCCGTATGAATATGTTTACGGAATAGACGAAAAGAGCAAAAAGAAAAAGAAGCAGAATGAAGCAATCAGATTCGAGAGATTCAAAGGTGCGCCGACGGTCAGAGTTGCCATAACAGGAGACTTGCCTCCCGTTGATTATATTGCTGAGGACGGAATGCCCGCAGGTTACAATGCCGCAGTACTCGCTGAAATCGGCAGAAGGCTCAAGGTGAATATCTCAACCGTGAATGTCGATACGGGAGCAAGGACAGCCGCGTTAGTTTCAGGACGCGTTGATGTGGTCTTCTGGTATGAAGTCGATACTTCGGTTGAAACACAGCTTGATGCACATGAGGAAATAATTCTTTCGTCTCCTTATTACGAATGGAACACGTTCATGCATTTACGAATAGCAGAAGACGATTAGCAAATAGCAGCAGGAAAAGAGAAGACAGCCTGAATCACTTCGGGCTGTTTTTTTGTGCGTTATTTTCCCGAATAAAACGCGCTTTCAACTTCATCAACCTCAATTAATATGCTGCTCTGTCTGAAGTCTTTTATCACAGCGTCCATTAAATTTTTCACGCTCTCAGGTTCAGCATCAACGATGACACATACAAGCGAATGTTCAGTGAAAATCTTTCCGTCTTCCTTCCAGAATCCGTCAGCGTCATAAAGAGTGTAGCCTGATACGAATTCATTCGCAATCTGATTGAATTTCTGTTTTGCTTCGTCTGTGGGATAAATCTGTGTGCCTGTATCCGATGCATTAAGCCCGATGTAAAGCGTATACTTCAAATGCGATTCAGTTCCGAAAAGTTTTTTTGCGCTGTCATTATTATCTGCATGACACGGAACGCATAGACTGACTGCTAATATTAAAGCCGCAAACGAAAAAATAAATCTCTTCATGATTATTGAATGCCTCCTGTATAATTTCCCGGTAAAGTAAATTTTACATGAAAGGATTTTAACTTTAACATGTCATTGAACGAAATACTCTACAAGATATTAATTCAGGGCGGATCGTACATGACCATTCTTAAAGGTCTCAGTGCCACAGTTCAAATTTCTCTCTTCTCGTTAATCTTCGGAACGCTATTAGGAGCAGTGATATGTGCACTCAGAATGTCGAAAATCAGAATCATTAACACGATTGCGGCGGCCTATATAGTATTGCTTCGAGGCTCACCCGTTCTCATGCTCTTAATGCTCATGTATTACGGTGTGTTTGCGCGTTCAAGTCTTGAGGCACAGACGATAGCAGTAATCACGTTCTCGATGAATGTAGCGGCACATGTTGCTGAATTACTCAGGGCATCAATCAGTGCCACGGATCACGGTCAAGTTGAAGCTGCACGTACATTAGGGTTCTCTGCGTGGCAGGCATTCAGGCTCATAACATTGCCGCAGGTGATTCGAATCGCAAAACCCGTATATCAGTCTACAGTCGTGAATTTGATTCAATGGACCAGCGTTGTAGGTTACGTTTCAATCACGGACTTAACGCGCGTAATCAACAATATAGCCTCGCGTACAATGCAGCCGATGATTACTATCATAATCGGAATGTTAATTTATCTCGCAC
>JAFPWQ010000215.1 GCA_017394925.1 Synergistaceae bacterium | reverse complement strand
GGAGCATTCTGTAACGCAGAGCAAAAGCCTCACGGACGAGTTCAATATTATCTTCATACATGAATGGCTGTGTTACTGTGTTATCATCATTGGCCGAATTTATCACGAAACGCGGCTGAAATATTCCGTTCTGAATCCATCTGAGCAATAACTCGCTGTCAGGTGCATGGCCTGCAAAGCCTCCAATATCACAGCCCATATTCGCACAGCCGGATATACCCATGCCCATAATCGTAGCTATGTTGAATTTGAGAGTTCTCCAGTCTGTGAGATTATCTCCTCCCCAGACCTGCGCGTATCTTTGAATTCCTGCATAGCCTGCTCTGTTAATCACATAAGGGCGTTCATTCGGGTATACGTTATGAATTGCTTTTATTGCTGTATAGGCCATCATGTTAGACTGTATTATCTTAAGTTCGGACATTCGGCCTGATTCACTTAATGCTTCTCTGTCTTCAATGCCGTCATACTCGCAGTTATCATTCCAGACGGTTTTTGTGCCTTTGCGTAAAATATTTTCTTCGAGTAATTTACGCCACGCTTCACGGCCATGTTCACCCGTGAAATCAATAAATCTTCCTTCACCGCCCCACCAGCGTCCGCGATAATCGTCTTTGCCGTCTGAAGTCTTCACGAATGCGTCATGTTCTTCATAATACTTCGCGTACGGATGATTGCGTAAGACTCCGGGCTTTAAGTTGCAGATTACGTTAATGCCTCGTGAATTCATGTTCGCGAAAAATTCTTCAGGATTGGGGAAGCGTTTATGATTCCAATTGAATGTGTATCGCAGATTGTCTTCTTCACCGGATGAATATCCTGACGCTAACCAGAAATTATCGATATATATTTTCTCCTGAAGGAACTTGTCAATGACGCGATATATTTCCTTGTCGCAGTTCTCTTCAAGCTCGGCGTAATACATCGTTGACATGCAGAAACCTAATGACTGCTTAGTGGGCATTATAGTTCTTCCCGTCAGCCACGTATAACCGTCAATCACGCTCTTAATGTCATGGCCGTTGATGATAAACAGGTCAATATCTCCGCCGTCAGTCTGGTAATAATTATAACGTTCCCAGTAGCCGGATATTTCCTGTCCTAAATCAAACACGCAATCATATGAATTGTTGTAGAACATGCCTAACGGGTGAAGAGTCTTCTCGTTTATGCGAACATAGAACGGAATATGCTTATACATCGGGTCGCCTGTCTCAGGGTCATGGCCAATTGCGTCCTTCGGGGACATTCTTAACCTGCGTAAACGCTTGTCTAAATGCCCGGTCTTTTCCCCGAAGCCGTAAAAGTGATCGTGTTCCCTGTCCATACATGAATAATGGCTGAGTCTTCCAAGATGATCACGTTCATATGCGCGTTCGGGTAAATCACGGTATATGCATGTCCCGTGTGAATCATAAAGACTGAATGCTAACGGCTTCTTTTTCATTACGAGTTTTAATGTCTCAGTCGTAAATGTCAGTGCGTCTTCTGATTCATCACATGAAACACTCAGGGCATGAATGCGTTCACGTTCACCGAAAAATAATTCATCGAGTTCATCAGGCCATGCAGTATGAACAAGCGCATATGATTTTTCATTGAACTCACGCGTGAATGAAACACGTATACGGATGATATTATCCGTCATGAAGACAAGCATAATGTCTGCATTGTCCCCGTGAATAATATATCCGTTCTGTGTCTTGGTGATTGATTGATACTCGCGTAATATCATGATTACATGCCTATCAGATCAAAGTCTTCAAATGAGACCGTTAATGTGATGTCCTTGCACGGATTCGGATATTTAATCAGCACAGCGCGTTTTGTCTGACTGTAATACCATCCCTGCATGGCATCTTCGAATTTCTTTCGGTTAAGATAATGCTCAAGTCTCGTTTCACCGATTGATACCCAGAAGGGGCTTCTGTCCTTGCGAATCATTTCAATCATGAGCGTCTCTATCTGGTCAATGTAACTTCCGTGTGAATCAAATTTAACCTTCACTACGTTATCGCCGCTTACATGTATATCTGTCCTTCTGAAATTGCCCGTGAGATATTCATTCGTTCTGCCGTCATCATCGTAATACGTGAAAGTTCTTTCATGGCCGTCAGGAGCTATGATTATGCGCAAGGCTGTTATGTGATCGCGTTCCATGCTCATTAACTGGTTATCTGCAAGTGGAATCACTGCCCCGGAACGTATGAACATGGGTATACTCGACATATCAACAGGAATATCTATATACTGTCCGCCCTCGTAGAATTTAAATGTCTTCCAGTCATACCAGTCTGAACCTGCAGGAAGATATACGCGTCTTGATTTTGCGCCTTCTTCAATGACATTGGCAACGAGAATATCATGACCAAACATGAATTCAAAACTTTCGTCATAAACATTCGGGTCATTCTGGAACTCGTACACTAACGCACGCATTATCGGTGAGCCTGTCTGATTTGCTTCGTATTCAAGAGAATATAAATACGGGGTCATTCTGTACCTGAAGAGTATTGCATCACGAATTAAGCCTGCCGAATTTCTGAACATCCAAGGCTCTGTTACGGTGTTATCATTGCTTGCCGAATGAATCGAAAATCTTGCCTGAAATATTCCGTTCTGTACCCAGCGAACAAATAATTCTTCACTCGGTGCAGGCCCTGCAAACCCTCCGATGTCCGCTCCTTCGTTTGGCTGACCCGATAAGCCCATGCCCGTTATGATTGGGATATTGTATTTCAGACTCTCCCAGCTCGTATAGTTATCTCCGCACCATGTCTGTGCATATCTCTGAATTCCTGCACTTCCGCTTCTGCATACTACATACGGCCTTGCATTAG
>JAFPWQ010000214.1 GCA_017394925.1 Synergistaceae bacterium | reverse complement strand
CGGGAATTTTTGCGCCCCCTGTTTTTACGGCAGGGGGATTTTTTGTGCGTTATTGCTTTGCGGTCAGTCCTCCGTCAACGCATAATATCTGACCAGTAATAAAACTTGCCGCCTCTGAACATAAAAACATGGCCGCTGATGCTATATCCTGTTTTGAGCCAATCCGCCCTAATGGGATTCGATTCACGAGGGCATTATAGAATTCGGGGTCATCAAGCTGAAATGAATTTATTGCTGTCCGTACAAACGTTGGAGCTATTGCATTCACGTTTATATTATATTTTCCCCATTCACATGCAAGCTGTTTAGTGTACATGTTCAGTGCGCCTTTGCTCGTGCAGTATGCAATGTAATCTTTATCCGTTCCGATTAGGCTCTTCACTGATGATATATTAAGAATTTTTCCGGCCTTTTTGGGAAGCATAAATCGCTTTCCGGCCTCGCGTGTTACTGTGTGAAGTGCATTAATATTCAGATTCATAACGTCAAGAAATGATGACGTATCATAATCTTCTGCAGGTATGAGAATATTTTTGCCCGCTGAATTCACCAGAATATCAAGCGTTCCGAATTCGTGAGCTATCGTGTTCATCATGTCATTCACGCTGCCTTCATCGCATATATTGCACTTCACCGCAAGACATTCTGAGTCTGCACGTTCAGGATGATTTCCGCAGACCGCAACCCTCGCGCCTGAATCAATAAATGCTCTCGCTATTTCACCGCCTAATCCGCCAGTACCGCCAGTGATCAGCGCATACTTTCCTTCAAGTGAAAATAATTTTGAGTAATTCAAATCATCGCCTCCTAAACAGATTCATCTATCTGTGTATAAAAATTAATGGATTTTATGATTTTAATGTATGAACTGTAATTCTCAAAGTCAAAGTGTTAAAAGCACTTTAATCAGACCGGTGTAATTGAATGTGATTCAGCATAGCAGAGCAATCTTAATTTAACGTTTTTACTTGATAGAACGTTATTTTTCCTATAAAATAAAAAATAATCACAATAACAATCATAATAAAACTTTATAATTATTTTGGGTTACATCAGTAAAAGTATCTGCGGAGTCGTGTTGTATTAGGGGGGTGAATTTCTATTAAGTTCCCGAAATAATTATCGAAAAAGTATTAACGTGCATTTTATGTCGCGTATTACTTTGACTGTAGTTTATCAGTTCATATTGATGCAAATGTTCTTTCACCGCAGAAAAGTCATATTGTATCATTAAGTTTAATTTAGGAGGTTTCTGAATGCGTTTCGGTTTTAAGAAATTTATTGCGTTTACAGTAGCAGCAGGCATGATAATGAACTTTTCAACGGCAGTATTTGCGGCCAGAAGAGAAGACCCGGCGAAGCAAAAAGTTGCAGCAGGCAGCAGCTCTAAGAAGCGCATTGATGTTTACGGCGGCGCTCCGGTGAAGATTGCCTACATTGCTCACGATGTGGGTACACCCAACAATCAGGGCTGGAAAGAGGGCATTGAGCGTGAGTGTGCATCCTGGTCAAACATCAAAGTAGACTCATACAGTGCAGAGGAGTCAGCAGAGAAACAGGTTCAGATAATGACAGACTGCATAAATCAGGGTTACAATGCGATAATTCTTCAGTGTTCAGACGGTACAGCACTTGCTCCTTCAGTGCGTCAGGCTGAAGAGGCCGGTATACCTGTTATCACGTTAAATCTTGATTGTGCCAGTGATACCGTACACAGTGCGCTTGTTATGGCTGTTGATTATGATGCTGGCCGTATGGCAGCGGACAAAATGGCCGAGCAAATGGGCGGAAAAGGTGATATAGCTATAATTCAGGGAGTACCAGGTTTAGCGCGTACTGACAATTTGGAGCAGGGCTTCCGTGATACTATAGCTAAATATTCTGGCATCAAGATAGTAGATGCTCAGACAGCTTCATTCCAGAAAGATACAGCAATGACAGTAATGAACTCTTTCCTTCAGTCTTACCCCGATTTAAAGGGTGTTTTTGCCATTAATGATGCTATGGCTGAAGGAGCTGCACTCGCCGCAGAGTCTGCGAACAAGAAAGGACAGATTTGTATCTGGGGTGCAGACGGAGAAAAAGATGCACTTGCCATGATAGAGAGCGGTGCAATGTCAGGAACGATTTACACTAACAGCTGGGATGAAGGTTCAACGGCTGCGAAGATAGCACTTCTGATGATCGGATCCGAATACAGTTATACAGTATTGACGGAGACTCCGAAAGTTATCATGGAACCTATTGTAGTAACATCCGAGACAGTTGGTTCTATAGCACCAGAAGATCGCTGGTAAAATTTCGCTATGAAGGGTTGCCTATTGCAATAGGTAGCCCTTTTCTTTTTATATTTTTCACAAGAGGAGGAAAACTGAATTGAAACAGCTTAGTCAGACAGCAATGCGCCGGCTTATCTCTGTTATCATGCTGGCGGTTTTGGTCTGTCTTTTCACTATACTGGCTGGTTATGGTCAGGGTAAATTTTTTAACTTTGCCAATCTGATCGAGGTTGTCCGCGATGCTTCGATTCCTGCCATTATTGGAGTCGGTGTAACATTTCTCATCATCACTTCCGGCATTGACCTGTCAACGGGCAGTATGATGGCACTTGTTGGTATGGTCATGGCTAATATTTATGAATATACTCTGTGGCCGTTCAAAGTAATGGTGTTATTTGGCATTCTCACGGGATTGTTCTGCGGTCTGATTAATGGAATTATCGTTGCAAAGCTGAATGTGCCGGAATTCATTGGAACACTTGCTACAATGAGTATCTTCAGGGCAATGACTTATGTTATCGCTATTCGTAATGTGAACGGTGTAATAAAAAGCCAGGCAATGAATCATTCCGAGTATGTCTGGCTTGGTGCAGGAGTCGGAAAGTTCTATTATGTCATCATGGCTATGATTCTCTTCATTGTCATAGGCCAGATTCTGCTCCGTTATACGCGATACGGTACGAATCTTTATTCAGTGGGAGCAAATCGTAAGGCCGCAGTGCTGTCTGGAATCAACGTTGCGAAGACGCGTATCATTGCGTACATGATTACGGGTTTTTCTGTTGCAGTTGGTGCAGTATTCACAACAGCGAGGCTTCAGAGTGCTACAACAGCAATAGGCACGGACTTTGAATTCAGCCCTATAGCAGCAGCAGTAGTAGGCGGAGCGGCACTTTCAGGCGGTTCGGGTGATGTGATCGGTACTCTGATAGGTGCATTGTTCATGGCTACACTGGAGAACGGGGTGCGTAAACTGGATATGAATACGTCATTTCAGTATATTATCAAGGGCATAATCATAATAGCAGTTGTGATTTTTGATGCAACCTATAAGACCAGGATGGAACGTAAAGCAAGGGAACAGGGAGCAAAGGAGGGACTTGAATAATGGCAGGAAACACGATTCTTGAGGCTGAACATATTTACAAAAGTTTTTCCGGTGTCCCGGTGCTTCAGGATGTTCATTTTGAAGTTAAAGTCGGAGAAGTCCATGCATTAATGGGTGAGAACGGAGCAGGGAAGTCAACGCTGATAAAGATAGTAACGGGCGTTTACTCAAAAGACGAAGGGCAGATTTACTGGGAAGGCAGACCAGTAGAGATAAATAGTTATCAGGACTGTCAGAAATTAGGAGTAGCGTGTATATATCAGGAGCTTTCAGTAATTCCTCCGCTTACGGTTGCGCAGAACGTGTTCTTAGGCCGTGAGCCCCGTAATGGTCCGTTCATCAACTACAATAAGATGAATGAGATGACTCAGGAGCTTATCGACAAGTACCAGTTCCCGCTGAAACCGACAACAATTGTAGATAATCTTGGCATTGGTCAGCGTCAGTTAATTGAGATTCTGAAGGGGTTATCTCAGAATTCAAAGCTGCTCATCATGGACGAGCCGACAGCGTCATTATCAGGCAAAGAAGCAGAAATGCTCTTTCATATTATCCGTACATTGAGAGAGCAAAGTGTTTCAATCATTTACATTTCCCACAGACTTGAAGAAGTATATATGCTTTCTGACAGGCTTACGATTCTACGCGACGGAAAGAATGCGGCAGTGCTTGAGAAGGAAGAGATCATACCGGCAAAAGTGATTGAGACGATGATCGGCAAGGTTGTTGACGAATCAGCCGGGTCAAGAAAAATGTTGCATTCGGATGATAGTAAACCTGTCCGCCTCGAAGTGAAGAATCTTACGGACAAGACAGATCGGTATCGTAATATAAGTTTCCAGGTACACAGCGGTGAGATACTTGGTTTAGGAGGTCTTATCGGTGCAGGCCGTACAGAAGTTGTGCGTGCAATATACGGTGTGGACAAAGCAGCTTCCGGTGAGGTGTTGTTGAGCGGCAAGAAGCTAAATCCGTCTCCAAAGTTAAGCATTAAAGAGGGAATCGGCTTCGTCCCGGAGGACAGACGCAATCAGGGGTTTATCCCGTTATTGTCCACAACAAAGAATGTTGCTCTGACGAATTATGACATTGTGAAGATCAACGGTGTAGCTATCTCTGACAGTGATGAATTAGCCATGAGCAAGCGTGCAATTGAGGCTATAGATATTCGTCCTTCTGACCCTGACAAACAGGTAGGAGTCATGTCGGGCGGAAATCAGCAGAAAGTAGTTCTCGGCAAGTGGCTGATGAGAAATCTTAAACTGCTGATTGTCGATGAACCTACAGCCGGAATAGACGTAGGAGCAAAAGACGAGATTTATTCGATCTTAGAGAGGCTTGCGAATGAGGGCGTAGCTGTCATTGTGGTAACATCGGACTTGCAGGAGTTGCTGCGTGTATCCCATAGGATACTTGTAATGAGAAAAGGCAACATAGTCAAGGAATTTAAGAATGTCGAAGTTACCCAGTCCATGGTGCTCGCTGCCGGTCAGGGTGTTACGGAAAATCAGCAGGAGGAGAATTGAAAATGAACAAAATCAACTGGAGCAAGTATTCTAAACCCATAATTCTGCTGAGCTTTATTCTGATTCTGTCGGTCTTAAGGCCTAAAGCATTCCTGTCGCTTAATAACTTCAGCAATGTGCTCTGGTCAGTGTCAGTTATCGGAATCATGGTCAGCGGAACAATATTTGTTTTCCTGATGGGCGGTATTGATCTCTCAATCTCAACATTGTGTGCATTTACGGCTGTTGTAGTCGTTGAAGTAACTCACATGATGGGTGATACACAATCAGCTGTGGCTGCAGGTGTAATTGCTGCGCTTTGTACCGGTGCTATTGCGGGTCTGCTTCATGGTCTTATAATCACGACGTTCCATATACCTGCGTTCCTGGTAACATTTGCGAGTCAAAGTATATTTCTTGGGCTTGCAATGGTTCTGACGAATAACAAGATTATCAGCTGTACAGTACCTGCATTTACTGCAATAGGTTCAATGAAAATTTTAGGATTCCCGATGCCCGTGTACATTATGCTGATTATTGCTGTCATCAGCTGGTTTCTTCTGCGCAAAACCGTATTCGGACGTTACGTTTATGCAGT
>JAFPWQ010000213.1 GCA_017394925.1 Synergistaceae bacterium | reverse complement strand
TGATCCGTGTCAGTCAATCCGTTCCAGACGGGGACACCTGAATATTTTGCGAGTGTTTCTACTGTCTCCTGTTTGAATCCGCGAAATTCAATCCCGTCAAACATACGGCCTAATACACGCGCTGTATCTTTTGCGTCTTCTTTTGCTCCCAGCTGAATGTCATTTTTATTCAGGTATTCTGGGAAAGCTCCTTCATCGTTACATGCAACCGTAAATGCACATCTCGTTCTCGTTGATGACTTCTCGAAAATTAATGCGATATTCTTTCCTGCTAAAGTATTTCCGCGAATGCCCGCACGCTTTTTTGCTTTGAGATCCGCCGCGAGTGTGAGCAGATAATCTATTTCACTTGGGGAAAAGTCCATGAGAGTCAAAAAACTTCGGCCTCTGAGATTCACTGACATGATTCCATTTATGCCTCCTGAAAAATTTTCTGCGATTATAACACTATTATTATGTGATAAAATTTCACGTACATTAATATTTTAGCGAAGGGAGACTGCAATGACTGTTAGCACTGACATACTTAATCAGCAATCGGATTCAGATATTCTAATCAGTATAATAATGCCGGTGTATAACTGCGAAAAATTCATCAGGCAGGCACTGGACAGTCTCATTAATCAGGATTGCCCCGAAAAAAATTACGAGATAGTGATCACGGATGACGGATCAACTGATTCTACAGGAAAAATCTGCGATGATTACGCCGCAAAATATTCATTCATCCATGTAACCCACACAATGAACATGGGAGTCAGTCATGCACGTAATACCGCAATGTTTCAGTGCAAAGGAGAATACATAACCTTCTGCGACGGGGACGATGAAGTATCGCCTCAGTTAATTTCTGTGCTGACAAGAGCAGTAGATATTTACGGAAAACCAGATATTATTGCTTATTCTCATTTCAAAATTATGCCATCTGAAGGATGGCCGGTATATGATATAAAGAACATGAAATCATCAGAGGCAGAACTCATTGATTCAGAAACATTAATTATAAGAACTGCCTGTTCATGGGGAGGCTACTCATGGAACAAAATATTCAGGAGTGAACTTGCAAAATCACTGCGCTTTGACGAAACACTGAAGGTAGGCATGGATCACTACTGGCTGATGAGTCTGCTTACACTGCACAGAGATATAAAAATATGCTGCATAAACTATTATCTTTATCATTATATAGATCATCCAAATATAGGACAGACACGTCAGTTAGACAGAGTTTATGATCAGAACGGCATGAAGAGAAGCATAATTTATTACGAAAAGACGCTCGCACTGGAAAATTTCCCAGAACGTGCTGCGGAGAAAGAACACGGAAGGATTTATGAACAAAGTGTATTCGTACTATATGAGAATCAGGTAGATTTCAGCCAGGATACATACAGGAGGCTGAGAAGTTACATGAGGCGGTATGCACTTGAATACTACAGGAGTTATGAAACTTCTATGTTCCTTAAGGCTGCGACATTTATCAAGCATATTCTCATAATATTTCACATTCACAAACGACGCAAAAAAAATCCCCGCCATTAAACGACGGGGTTATCATATCATCATTAAATTCTAAAAGCTCTTTTTGTATTTTCTGTTAAAGAACTTAGCCATCAAAAACGATGTTATCTTTTTGGGCCAGTTTATTTTCCCAGTGTATATATACGGCACTTCAAATATATCACGTTCATTTACTTTTCCGTTTTGAATTATGAAGTTAAGCCAGACATTGAACAGGCATTCGCTTATACGTCCGGGATAACGCATATCAAATGCATTCATTCCTGCTGTGCTGACCTTTTTCTCAAGCATGAACAAAATCCTGAACAGCCAGCTGCAATATTCATCCGACAAAGTTTTAGGCATTATGTACATGTTGAAGAAAAATCCCCATGTCCTGCGCATGACTATATCAAAGCTCTCAATATATTCTGGAAATTCAGCGGCTATTATTTCACGCGTTATATCTATATGGTTCGCATACAGTGTGTGTACATAATGACTGTAAAGAGTCTCGATGTAATATTTTCTTCGTTGAGGCACAATAATTTTATGATGTGATAATAATTCTCTGACTTCATTGGGAGTGAGTATGTCTTTCATCGATGCGTTTCTGAATTTCCTGTGTATTGAGAAGCACCTTCTGTAATGAATGAGACCCAGATAATCACAGTCAAGATTCTTCCATGCCCAGTATAATCCGGTCAGCTCGGAATACATGAAATTTTTTGCGCTGATATTATCGCCGGTATTGTCAGGTGTAAATCCTATAGATTCTTTTCCTTCAGCTCCGACATGAACAGGAAAATATATATTTTTATCTTCAGGGACATCACATTTTTTATGACATGCAATAATAATTTTTACGTTCAACTTTTATTCCTCCTGCATGAATGTATGAAAATACCCCGTATATTTTAACGGGGCAAATAAATTTTTCCAGTTAGATCACGTTATGAATTAAGAGGCTCAAGACGTTTAAACAATGCATCTTTGTCATGGCCTATAATAAGCGTCAGTGAAGCAGCTCTGCTGTCCGGCTGTATTAATCTCTCGTTAGTGATTCCGCAAAGTTCAGCAAGTGCTATAGCTCCCTGTTTAACTGAGTCGTCAGCATTCGGCGGATATATTATGCTCGATGATTTATAGTCATAATGTCTGGCATTCCCTGTATACGGAACATCAATTCCGATTCGCCTGAATATTTGAGCCGCACGTTTGCTTATGCCTTTTTCGCCGTCCCCGTTTAAGATTCTTATGCTCATTATCTGATCGCGTAATTCTGCAAGCCTCTCGGGATTAATTCCTGAATTACTGCCGGAAGATTCTTTAAGATCACGCAAATTTACTTCGTTAGTATCTTCAATTAATGAGAAATCAGCAGGAGGAAGTTTTGCGGCTAACTGCAATGAAAATGCGTTATTGTCGAGTATCCAGTAGCTTATGCCCTTGTTTGAACCTGTGCGTCCGGGTGCCATGAACATTTTGATTCTGTCAGGCGGAAGGGAATTCGCAAACTGCATGAGCTTTAATGCCTCCAATGGTGCAAGATCCGTATCAACGGCATCAATTACTTCATTAACGAGTGCAGGTATTCTCGTTATTATCGCGGGACTCTTCAGCTTCTTCATGACAATATCAACAAATTTCTGCTGTCTCTGAACACGCCCAATATCACCCAACGGATCATGTCTGAATCTCACATAGCCCAGTGCAGTCTTACCGTCCATATGCTGCTGCCCCTTCTGTATATTGATGAATAATTTCCCGGAATAATCGTTGTAGTGCAGCCTCTTCTCAACGTAAATGTCAACTCCTCCGATTGCGTCAACGATTCGCGGGAAGCTCTTGTAGTTCACCTTCACGAAATAGTCTATGGGAATGCCCGTAAGATTTACGAGTGTCTCACGCAATAATCGTATTCCGCCGTAAACGTAAGCATGATTTATCTTGTCCCAGCTCCGTCCGGGAATATATACCCGTGAGTCTCTTGGTATCGATGCGATTCTTAAGGCTTTATTGTCAGCGTCAAATATCGCAAGAGCAATTGCATCCGTTCTTGAGCCGCCTTCAACGTTATCAAGTCCGACAACAAGAACATTCACACTGCCTCCTGCTCTGCCTGTATTGTCTTCGGTCTTCTCTGATACTGCAAGCTCTGTGTCTCCTGATGATAATTTTGCTCTTGGTCTGGAAGTTTCTGCTTTCTGTGATTTCGGAAGGGGTAACGGATTGGGATCATTCCAGACTTCCATTAGCCTGACCGCCGCACCTCCGAGCATTGATGAGATTACCATGAAGATAATACCCAGTATTTTTAGAATTCTCATTGTGTATACATCACCTCTTGTATAAATTATTTGACTCTATATATATTTCTACCAGATGAGGCACAAGAAATCTTATTCCTCTTCCATCACGTGCGCGCTCTCTGATTTCTGTACTTGAGATTGCGAACTGGGGTATCTCAATATATTTTAGTTTATCACGAATGAATTTAGGCAGGCTTTCTATTCCGCTCACAGGATAGCCGGGTCTGTTTGCAGTAACCAGTGTGCATAATTCGGGAATGTGTTCATAATCGTACCATGATGTTATCGAGAGCATTGCATCAAGCCCCGTAATGAAAAATAAATCTTCGGGCTTAATTCCTGAGTCAATGAATGCCCTCAATGTATCAATCGTATGTGTGTCATCTTTGCGGTCAATTTCGATTCGTGAGACTGAATACTCAAGCACTCCTGCCGTAGCTAAGAGCGTCATTGCGTATCTGTCTTCTGATGATGTGATTTTATGGTCGCGCTTATGGGGAGGTTCACCAGTCGGAACGAATATTAATCTCTCAATGCCTAAATTACGTCTTGCTTCTTCTGCCGCGAGTAAATGACCGTAATGTATCGGGTCAAAAGTTCCGCCCATAATGCCCGTCTTCATGTTATAATCTCCGGCTCAAAATCAAATTCAATGTCGCCTATATACACTTTATCTCCCTCTCTTGCACCTGCTGCCTCTAATGCCTCTTCAACACTAAGAGCCCTGAGTAAACGTGAAAATTTCTGCAATGCGTCTTCATGTTCGAAATTGATTCGTGATACTGACTTCTCAAAATTCTCATGTTCAACGCGGAAACTTCCGTCTGACTGCCTGATGATTTTAACGGGTTCACGTGAAGATTTTCTGTTTTGTTTGCGCGGCAATTCCTGAATCATATTCACGTCTTCTTCATTGAGTTCAACGGCTGGTGTTTCACGTACAAGTTTTGCGACTGCCTTTATGAGTTCGGGAATATTTTCGCCGGTGAGCGCACTGACCTGCATGTAACGCAATGATTCACTCTCTGCCTCTTCTCTGAGTAAATTTGAGTTATGCTCTGTGCCTTCAATATCGATTTTATTCCCGATTACTATACACGGTCTCGATGCTAAATCTGCTCCGTACTCTTTGAATTCATTCATGAGAGCATGAAACGTTTCAACGGGATTATCATTCGACAGGTCAATGACGTGAAGCAATATACGCGTTCGTTCGGCATGACGCAAAAACTGAAGCCCTAGACCTTTACCGTCATGCGCACCCTCAATCAGTCCGGGCAAGTCTGCAATTACGACCTGTGCATCATCAACGGCGAGTACTCCGAGATTGGGCGATAATGTTGTGAAGGGATAACCTGCAATTTTTGGTTTAGCTCCGCTTATGGCCGATAATATGCTTGATTTACCTGCGTTCGGAAAACCTGCAAGACCGACATCAGCAATGAGTTTGAGTTCAAGATTCAATCTTCGTTCTTCACCTTCATCGCCTTTTTCCGCGAATCTTGGAGCACGTCTTGATGAGCTTGCAAAATGTGAGTTTCCTCTGCCGCCTTTACCCC
>JAFPWQ010000001.1 GCA_017394925.1 Synergistaceae bacterium | reverse complement strand
GCACGTGTTACCCTTGAACTTAGGATACTGGCAAAGGCTACCGGCATCCATGAGGCGGCTATGATTGCTCCTCCGAAGAACATAACCCAGAATATAGCCGGCGAATTCTGTACAGCTATTGCGAAAACAAGAACGCTGATAATTATCATGATGATTCTTCCTGTATTGATTGCACGTTCTTTACTGACACACAGAATATCATTTGCGAATGAAGCTCCTGCCAGTGATAAAAATGTTGTCGCCGAAGAGATTCCCGCAGCGAGAACTCCTGTAAGAAGTAGAATTCCAAGTAACTGGGGCATCATGTTCATAGCAGCCCATATAAGGACACGTGAAGAATCTTCAAGTGAAGGATTCTTTATGCGCACCATAGCGGCGGCCATACATGCAAGAAATTCCAGAAGAAAAATGCCGGGAGTAGAAATGAATGATGAACGTATAACTGTGTGTTCATCTTTGGCCATAAGATAACGGCTAGCCTGCCACGGACTTACCATACATACAGCAAACCATGCAATACCGTAAACTATTCCATAGATAACATTCATTGCCCCTGAGTCGTACAGTGCTCCCGGTTTGCCGTGCCATGAAAGTATCTGTGATGTCTCAGGGTTGGAAGCAAGGCTATGAATTGCCTCGAACCATCCGCCGGAATTATTCGCAATCACTATTGACGAAACCACAAGCGCAAAAGTAAACAGTACGGCCATCATAGTATCAGTGATTAGGACTCCGGTTGCACCTCCGATTACTGTTACTGACGTGAAGACAAGCATAGCGATAAACAAGCAGGTATTATAGCTCAGGTCGGTAACGCTCGACATAAGAGTCCCTATTCCTTGAATGACTGAGAGCAGGTACACGGTCATAGTTACTATTGCAGTGAAGGCTGCGATTTTCTTTATTGCAAGAGAACAGAATCTTTTGCCGAAAAACTCAGGAATAGTTAAAACTTTACTTCTCCTAAGATACCTTCCGAAATATACTGCTCCTAATATGTATCCTGCAAGCTGAATCAGCTGCAACACAGCAATTGCTGAAAATGCTCCATCATAGCTTAGTGCCGTATCGCCCATGAATAAACCTGTACTCGCGTATGAGGCTATTATTGAGCCTGCAACCATTATTACAGGTGCTCTGCGTCCTGCAACGTAATAATCTTCAACGCTCTTTACTCTTCTGCTGACGTAAAATCCGATAATAATATACAAGGCAAACGATATGCACATTCCGAGAAAATATGTGTTCATGCATTGCTTCCTTTAAAAGTCTCAAGCTCATCCTTTAGGTGCATATATCCCAAAACAGAAGCACATATCAGCCATGCTCCGAGAAAAACTGCAATGATTATCTCCATTTAAAAACCTTCCTCTTTCATGTATTCTTTAAGTCTGGGCCTGTCAATTTTTCCGTTCATATTGTGAGGCATAATTTCGAGTTGTACATATTTTCTTGGAATCATGTAGTCTGGAAGTAAAACTTTAAGTTTGCTGTCGAGATCAGATCTATCAATTTTCCCCGTATAAAATAATGTTATCCTCTGTCTTTCGGAATCATACAGGCAGCAGCAGTCTTCAATTTCACTGAAGGACGAAACAGCCGCTTCAATTTCTCCGAGTTCTATGCGAATCCCCTTGTGCTTTATCTGAAAATCCTTGCGGCATACGTATACGAATTCTCCGTACTCGTTGTAGCGCACTAAATCTCCAGTTCTGTATATAATCTCAGGATATGAAGTGTTCAGTGGATTCTGCACGAATGCTTTTGCTGTATTCTCCGGGTCATTATAGTAACCGTATGAGATTCCAGAACCTCTAACGCACATTTCACCAAGTATTCCCGGCTCCGTAATGAGTCTATTGCTTTCATCGAGAATAAAGCAGTCCTTGTTACTGCACGTAATACCAGCCGGAAGCACCTCATCATCTCTGAAATGCCTCTTTATCTCGTAATAAACACAAGTATCAGTTACCTCTGTAGGTCCGAATGAAATCATAAATCTGACATTAGGATATTCCCTGCGCCACCTGTTGAAATATTTCATCTGGAAAAGCTCACCGCCAAAGAATATATTTTTCAGCGAGTTAACGTGAATCTTTTCAAGTACTCCTAACTGTGAGAGCATCTGAAGGAGAGAAGGTACACATATAAGTGTGTCTGCATTATTGTCATTAAAATAATGCATTAGTCGTGCAGGCTGTGCGAAAAGCTCTTCAGGAGTAATATAAGTAATTGCTCCGTGCTTCAATGTCTGGTATATCTCGAACACCGAAAAACTGAAGGAGAAAGGCGATTGATTCGCAAAAACTGTATCATGGCCGAATCCAAGATCATGAGTTGCCCATCCCATGAGATCAATTATTCCCCTGTGTGAAATGATTGCTCCTTTGGGTGTCCCTGTTGAACCCGATGTGAACAGTACGTATAGAATATCTGAATCAATAATTCGATTCTTCGCATTCTCAATGCCTTCATAATTAATTGCGTTCTTCTGTGCCTCATCATAAAGAATCACGTGCGCACCTTCAGAAAATTCTTCTGCCTCTGATTTATGCTCTGAGTCCGTAATCACTGCTGAAGGTTTGAGCCTGTCAATTATCTTGTGTATTCTTTCAGGCGGCATCTTTGTATCAAGAGGACTGTAGAAATTTCCGCTGTAAGTTACACCTTCAAATGCCGCTATACATTCAACGCTCTTGTTCAGGTACACAACGACAGGCTGTTTCCACAAACCCAGAGCAATAATCTCTGATGCAATGTGATGCGCTTCGTTCTGAAGTTCCCGGAATGATATGCTCCTTTTCCTGTCAATGAACGCAGGCTTATCCGGGTAAGTCTCTGCTGTGTGATCAAGATAATCCGTAACAATTCGTGCCATTGAATCACTTCCCTTTGTAACGTTCGATTAATTTCATGATTCTTTGAGCCGAATCAAAATTTTCAATCGTAATGTCTTCAGGATCAATCTCAATCCCGAATTCATTCCCGATACCTACAACGAGGTACACCATATCAAGCGAAGAAAATATGCCCTTCTGAAAGAGTCCTTCTTCCTTCTGAAAATCAACATCCTGTTTTATGCTGCTAAGAATCTTTAACAGCTTTTCCATTTGCAAACCTCCATGCGACATTTAAAATTTAAAATATGCTCAGTTCCGAATAAAGAAAATCCGGCTTAATGTTCAGTTTTTCCTTTGAGAACATTAACCTGTCGACATGCTTCGTGTTGAAGAACGGGTGATAAAAATCCCCTTCTGTGAAGTGTGAATCAATTTCAACAGCAGCAAGAAATTTCTCGTGCTTCTGAACCGCCCATACAATTTCGTGAAGATGAGACGTAAACAGCTTCTTATTGGATACACTGACAACAAAAAGTTTTTTCCAGACCGGCCTGTTAAACTTTCTGATGTACCGCCTTTTATAGAACAGGCTCCCGGTCCCGCCGCTGCATTCAAACGATACGTACCTGATATTACGGTTTTCATGATCTTTGAAGAAAATTTTATGTTCTGTGTCAGGAATATCTGAATCCTCATGAAAAAATTTAACATTCACTTCATGCTTTTTCAGTGCAGGTACAGGCTTAAAAACAAAAAGTTTATCGTTGAAATAATTGAATCCGAACAGCTTTATATCCATTTCCAGAACTGACTTAATCGGCGTAAGATCCAGAACAATATCTGCAGTTCCGTAAAGTTTAGCTGTAACTGTGAAAATATGAGCGCGGTATTCAGGATCTATACACCATGTCGTGGG
>JAFPWQ010000212.1 GCA_017394925.1 Synergistaceae bacterium | reverse complement strand
CTGATATTGATGACATGAGAGATAACGTAAGCGTACTGACGCAAAGACGAATGAGACTCGCCGAAGAGAATTCGAGACTTGAAAAGCTGAAGAACAAGACAGAGAAAATAATTGATTTTCTGCAGAGCGATATGCCTGTGCTTGAAGTTATGAATGCATTAGAATCGAGTGCAGGAACAGGAATCAAATTCGACAACGCAGATTTTTCACGCAATCTTACAATCGTTACGGTCGTCATTGACGGTAAAGCTGAAGATGAAAATTCTGTAATAAATCTCACGGAAGGATTAAAGTCTTCAGGTTTATTTTCACGCGTAATGCTGCCGGTCTCACAGAAGGATCAGACGAAGAGAATAATATTCAAACTTGTATTAACAGTAAGGAAGGCAGAAGCATGAGAAGCATGATAAACATGAGACGAAAAGCATTCACGATAACAGAGCTTTCTATTGCGATGCTCATTATGACGACTATGGCAGCGGCTGTTGCACTGAGTACGAATGCGGCAAAACAGACAGCAAAAATGGAAGCCGACAGAATAGCAGCGGTGATAAGCAGATTAATTGAAAGGGCAGACCGAACACAAAATGCATTCTGGTTTATGTTAAAGGATGACGGGTTTTATATATGCTGGGGCAAAAAATATGATGCAGGCAGACAGGAAAAACTTGATTTCAAAATTACGCCCGGATGTTCATATTCAGCTGTGAATAATTATAAAAATATGTGCTACCTTGCAGATGATGCTTCAAAAATTCCTGCAGGTGCGTACATAAAGATATTACAGCGCAATGTGTCAGTTAAAAAAGCTTCACAGCCTGTAACAGGTAATAACAGAGTATTTAATGTTAAAGTTACAGGTTCAGATAATTCAGAATACTATGTGATTATCTCACAGAACGGCGCATGATACGAAGCATGAAAGACATGAAACGAAAAGCATTCACAATAACAGAGCTTGCAATTGCGATGCTCATTATGACGACTATGGCGGCAGCTGTTGCTCTGAGTACGAACACGGCAAAACTGACTGCAAGAATGGAATCAGAAAGAATCGTAACGCAGTTATACAGGCTCATTGAAACAGCAAACAGAAAGCATATAGCATTCCGTGTATTATTTGACGGCACTGTGCAGACTGAATCAGTTCCGGTTGAATGGCAGACTCCTACGACATCACAGCTTCATCATATTGGCTATGACCGTGAAGTGAAAATTTCAAGAGGCTGCAGCATTAAGAATTTAAATAACATGAGCAGTAAATCAGAACACAATCTCGTATACACAATAGGCGGCAAGGGCTTTGATCCTCCTTCTATGACTCTTCAGGTAACAGGCACTGACGGAAGCATATACTACATAATAATTTACGTACCAGGATCACGAATCAGAATATCAGACACGAGACCATAAAAGCAAAGGGCATTTTCAGAATCAAAATTGCTATAATAACTGCAAAAACAAACAGGAAGTGCTTAACTTGCAAAATAAACCCGAAAAAATAACTCAGTTTAATTCACAGGCAAGAAAAAAATATCCCGGTCATACAGGTCAGACGAGAAAGAAAAAGCATAATTCATTATTCGGCATAATATTATTTTTACTCATAGTCATGGCCTTATGTGCAGGAGGATACGCGTCATATCATCTCAAAGAGCCTCGCGAGTTCTGGGAGGGCATAATACCCATTCCCGAAGGAGACACAGTGAGCGTTGCAATTGAAAACGGAATGACAGCCTCACAGGCCGCAAGAGCATTTGAGTTTCAGGGGGCATTAGAGACAGGCTCACCGTCAGAACTATCGAGATGGCTTGTGAAGTTCGGAATCGATAAGAGAATACGTGCAGGACATTACAGCGTTGTACCGTCAGACCCGTGGAACTTAGCAAGACAGTTACGCACGGCAAGACCTGCATTGCTCAAAGCGCAAATACTTCCGGGCATTGATGCATTTACGCTGATTGAATCGCTTGAGAGTCAGGACGAAAAATTAACCCGCAAAAATATCTGTGAGGCATTGCTGAAAGATTCAAATTACCCTCCGAAAATGCTTGAGATAATCTCAAAACTTCCCAATGATGAATACACACGAGCCGCATTCCTCATGCCTGAAACGTATATGCTGATCGACAGGACAGCCGACGAAGTTATAAGCACATCAGCGTCTGCATGGTGGCGGACATGGGGAGAATTCATCACTGAGCATAAATTAAATGCTAATGACATTAACGAGGCCGCTATTATTGCCTCAATGGTTGAGCGTGAAGTCCTTCATGATGACGAAGCACGAACTATTGCCGGAGTGATTCATAACAGAATGAGAAAAAATATGTTACTTCAGATAGATGCAACTGTAGTATATGCATGGCGGTTAAAGGGACGTAAATTAACGCGCGTTCTGAATAAAGACTTAGAGATTGAATCGCCGTATAACACATATAAGAATGCCGGACTTCCTCCGAGACCGATATGTATTCCCGGTTCAGCTGCATGGAACGCCGCATTAGATCCTGAATTCAACGATTATCTTTATTATGTGGCAGGCAAAAGCGGCTATCATTATTTCGCAAAGACATTCAATGAGCATAAGAAAAATATCAGAGACGCAAGAGCAGAATAATAATAACAACAGGGGGAGTGATGATCATTGAGCCGCAGAAAACGTAACAGCAAAGGCAGCTGGAGAGATTTTATTCTTTTTCTGCTGATTATATTATGCGTGTATTTTATTCTCGCGCTGTTCGACAGTTCTTTAGCCGGTGAAGGAGGCCGCGAATTTGGGAATTATCTTCGCAGGGCATGGGGAGGTGCATTAATCGTATTGCTCTTATTCTGGCTGTATTTATGCATCGCTTTACTCATGGACTTTCGGATTCCCTTATTGCCCCGTCAGGTATTAGGCACTGTGCAATTATATATATCATTTTCATTCATGCTTGGACTTCTGAAAGAGTCAGGCTGGAATTCAAACGCAGCGTTATTCATGCCCGGTGCATTTGGTCATGGCCTTGCGAAGTTTTTTGTGCTTAACATCGGAACGTTCATAACATTGATTCTCGTTATCGGGTCTTTTATTCTCTCAGCGTATTTTTACGGCTCAAAGATTCTCCGTGTATCACTTCCCGAACTGCCTTCGTTTAATCTCATGGATATTATCCGCAGACAAAAGAGACCAAGACGCATAAGACGAAGACGTGAGAGAGATTATCCGCAAGACAGCCCTGAGCATATATTATTCACGAGAGATATTAACGCTCCTGACTCAGAAAATGAAACAGAGAGCATGAGAACGGGAGATTTAAGCGGAGATTTTTATTTCGACAGCATAGACATTGCGAAATTCAAAAATGCATCGCCTGAAAATAAAGAGAGTGATACAGGCCATGAAGCAGAACCAGAAAAAAAGAGTGAACCGCAAAATCCCGTTGAGGTTTTTGACAGCCTGCTCGCAATTCTGGATACTGCACCAGTCCCGGAAAAAAAGAAGCCCGCGAAAAATATAATGCCTCCGCGAAAAATCAGAAGGCCGTTGCGAAATTCATCATACGAATCAGAATCATCACATGAAAATTCACAAAAAGATTCAATTTTTCCTGTTCCCGCTGAAATTTTCGGTCCTGCTCAAAGACTCGAAATCATGAATGGAACGATTAATCTCTCAGATGAACAGGGCAGAATAATAATCTCAACGCTGAAAGAGTTTAATGTGAACGCGGAAATTGCAAAGACAGTTGAAGGTGCATCGGTGATTCAGTATCAGCTTGAACTTGCGCCGGGAACAAAAATAAGCAAGGCTTCAGAACTTGACGGTGAGCTTGCAATGGCACTTGCTGTTATGTCCGTGCGAATTGAAGCCCCGATACCCGGAACGCCTTATGTCGGCATTGAAGTTCCACGCAAAGAACGAAAAATTATCACGTTCAGAAGCATGATTGAGTCTGACGAATTCAGAAATACTAATTTGCGATTGCCTTTAGCACTGGGAGTTCAGAATGACGGAAAAGTTTTTGTTCGCGGACTTGATGATATGCCTCACATGATTATCGCGGGCAGTAAGGGCTCAGGGCGGAGCATGTTCATTAACACGTGTATATTAAGCATGTGTTCAGTGAGAAGACCAGATGAATTAAAGCTCATTCTCATTGACCCAAGACATATTGAATTCTCAGTGTATGATTCTCTTCCGCATTTATTATCATCTCCTGTAAGCGAATCCGAAGATGCATTGAAGGCTCTTTACTGGGCAGCCAAAGAAATGGAAACGAGAACGAAAAAATTTGCTGATACAAAAGCACGTAATCTTGCAGCATATAACCGCAGACTTCCGAAAGATAAAAGACTTCCTGAAATAGTAATCGTGATTGATGAATTCAATGACATACTTTATGAATCAGACAGCGACATTGACGGACTAATCACGGGACTTGTACAGAAGGCGGGCTTATGCGGAATACATGTTATGATTGCGGCTGAAAGAAACATAAGCAGATTCTTAAAGGCAAATATTCATGTATGCGCGGCGTTTGCGTTGTCATCAAAAGAGTACTCGCATGATGTATTAGGCGTTAATGATGCGTTCAGGCTCACGGGAAAAGGCGATATGCTTTTCAGGGATTCAGGTTCATCAATGCTTACGCGTCTTCAGGCACCATATATCACTGAGGAAAGAATATCAGATTTTGTTGACTACATGAACAGCAGCTTAGGCAAAACGAAATCCGTGAACTACCGCCACTTATAGAAGTGGCGGCTTCCTAATTCATCGAGACAGCAACACAAATCTTGCGACTCATG
>JAFPWQ010000211.1 GCA_017394925.1 Synergistaceae bacterium | reverse complement strand
TACTCCGAACAGCCATAACTCGCCGTTTTCGAGTGATGCATACGAGTCTTTGAGATTCAGATTGCCGTTACGCACACTCTTTATCTCTGTGCCCGTTAAGACTATTCCGCATTCAAACGCATCAAGAATAAAATAATCATGACGGGCTTTGCGGTTCTGTGCTACAGTTTTTATTCTGCTGTTATCGCTTTTAGACATAAACGAAATTTTACACGAATTTTATTTTTTCGCAATCAGCTTTTGAATAAATCACTGTGCGTTCCTGTACGGTAAAGAAAGAGTATCAGTTTATCCTCGAACTTTTTGTACACTAAAAGCCAGTCAGGATTGATATGACACTCACGGTAGCCTTTATATTCTCCGTGCAGGGCATGATCTTTGCGATTTGGTTCGAGTCTTTCACCTTTACTAAGCTTCACGATTAATGCTTCTGCTTCATTAACATCAAGCCCGCGCTTTTTGTGCCTTCTTAAGTTCACGTTCAAAATGCGGACTTCTTTCGACCTTATACTTTTTCTTCATTCTAGTCATCCGGCATATCGCTCACATCAAAACCCATGTCTCTGAACATTTCTTTGACCGAATCGTACGTTTTATACTTCTCAGGATGTGCAAGCATGTCTTCCTCTTCACGCATCACTTCCTCCATAGCCGCCGCAAATTTCTCGCTGTGATATAACTCGTAATCCTCCCAGTAATACGCATCTACTTCTTCGCCTTCTGGGTTAAACGGAACATCGGCTTTGACATCAAATTTTTCTGTTTCCTTTATCGTGTTCATGAACGCAAACATAATTTATCACCCCACTTTCACTTTTTATCATTCTATCATTGCAGATATTTCTTCAGGACTGCCCTTTGTGCGGCTGAGACATATAACGCTTCACTCCGTCAAACCATTCTTCACGCGTGATAGTCCTGAATGCATCTCGCACTCCCTGAGCATAATAGTACGGAAGAGCATTGATATACATGCTTGCAGTGTCATAGCTGTCCTCAAGTGCAATTTCTTCCTGCGGCACAATCTCGCAGAACTCAACGAATGTGGCCGGATCTGTTGAACCAATATCTGCCCAAAGGAACGGATTCGCATCACTCAGAAACATTCTCAGATATTCATTCTGTATGCTGTCATCTTTGAAGCCTGATTCACGGAATTCTTTTCCTCCTGTCTTCTCCCACACTGCATAGAATGCATAGAATATTACGCAAAATAATTCAAACTGTGTCATATAATTCTCACTTCATGAATATTAAAAGACAAATAAATCTGCTCGTCAAAGTATAATTTATCTTATCATAATACAATAAACAAAAAGGTGATATGTTATGAACGTTTATGAACAACCGATATATAACCGACAACGATATTTATTAGCATTCACAGAGGCTTTGCATGATAAAGGTATCTCACGAACGAATTTGCAGAAGCTAATATTTCTTAGCGGACAATATACCAAAGAATTATATTATGACTTCATACCATACAAATCAGGACCTTACTCCTTCCAAATGAATAAAGATATTGATGTTCTATGTCTCAATGGGTATCTTCAGGTAATTAACAGTAAAATTTATGTGAAGAAGCATATTCTGTTCAGCTTTGACAGTAAGATCGTACCTGAAAGAGGATATGACCTGCTTAGAAGGATTTATCGTGAATTTCCGTATTACACAGTTAACAGTACGATGCTGTCAAGACTTTTTACACGGAAAGAAGCATATGATATTATGAGCGGGAGAAAAAGATTCCCGATACAGTGCAGGGATGTTCTTTTCACAATAGGTTATGAAGGCAGAACTTTAGAATCATTCATAAATGTACTGATACAGAACGGCATAAAACTATTATGTGATGTAAGAAAGAACCCTGTCAGCAGGAAGTTTGGATTCTCTGTAAAAATGCTTGAACATACTCTTAGCAGTATAGGTATAAAGTATATCAGTATTCCTGAATTAGGTATTGATTCCATAAAGAGGATGAATCTTGAAAGTGCAAAAGATTATGACATATTATTTGCTGAGTACAGAAATAATATTAACAGCAGAATAAAATACATTGAGAAAGTTCGCAGACTGCTTGTAAAATATCATAGTATTGCTTTGATGTGTTACGAAAAAGATCCGAATATGTGCCACAGAAATATTATCAGAGAACGAATGACTGAACTATACGGAACGGAGAGTATAAATTTATGAAAATTGAACGCAAAAGAATCTTTATTCTGGTGAAAACATATCCTAGGGTGTCAAAGCATTATCGTGAAACTGTATGCACTGCAGGCATAATGGAAAATGGTTCCTGGGTGAGACTTTATCCCGTACCTTTCCGAATACTTAAGGATGAAAATAAATATAAAAAGTATACGCGGATTAATGTAAATGCAGCGCGGCACTCTTCAGATTTCAGAATAGAATCATACTGTCCCGATACAGAAAGCATAACAGCAGAACCTGAAATGCCAAAGATTAAAGGCAGAGCAGACTGGGAGACAAGAAAACATATCATTCTTGATAATCAGAAAGTTTATACAAACCTGAGAGAATTAATCACAGATGCCAAAACTATAAAAAAATCGCTTGCCGTGTTCAAACCCAAAGAGATAATATCTTTTGATGAGAGAGAATGTTCCAGCGAATGGGACAGTGAAACACTTGCATATATAGAAGCTCAGGAAAGACAGCTTAATTTGCCTGGAATAACTGATGACAGCATTCAATATTTGAGACTGGCTAAAAAGATACCTTACGAATTCAGGTATACATTCACAGATGATGAAGGGAAGAAGGCATCCCTTATGATTGAGGACTGGGAAACCGGGATGCTTTATCTTAACTGCAGAAAGAGAAAGGGAAATGATCAGGCTGCTATTGATGATGTCAGAAAGAAATACATTGATGATTTTGCACGGACTAAAGATGTGTATTTTTTTCTTGGCACAACTAAAAAATGGCATAATGTATCACCGAACCCATTCATCATTGTAGGTGTATTTCCTCCTCCATTCCCTAAATAACTACAGATATTTCTTCAGGATTGCTTCCTTTTTGCCAGAAAGCGATTCGATTCTCTTCATGGCCTCTGCAATTTCACTCTCAAGATTTAAGACTTCGTTCATCATTTCATTCTGCAATTGCACATCAGGGACATCAAACGTGAGTCTTCCGACACGGTCAAGCGATGCACGATAGCTCCTTGAGAATCCTGCCTGCCTGCCTTCACGCTCAAGCACTCTGGCCATGTATCTTGGGTGCACTCTGTCAGTTATCACTCTCAGAACTCCGCAGTGATCTGTAGGGTAGAACTCATGACCACGAGCGTAAAAGCTCACCATAAAATCACCGTCTATTCCCCACAGAACAGAATCGCTCGTGAAATCATCAAATCCCTTCAGTAAGTTATCGACATATCCGAACGGTTCAAGAACATTTGCACTGAACACGGGAATATGTCCGCCGTCAATGAGTTCTGAGTTCAAGACGCGTCTGCCTATCATGAGAGTGAAATATCTCTTGTCATCAAAGGAGATTCGCATAACAGTCGGTTTTGATTCAAGTTCACGGAATATATTTTCGATTCGTTCACGGCACTTTGCGATTCTGTTTTTTGCGTCATCATGAGCTAAATCGATTTGCGTACACTCATTCACGATTTGAGTCTGTATCTCCATAGGCGGAAGAGTAATCATAATATCCTCATAGAATCGTGAAGGTACACGCAAACGTCCTGAGCCTGTTACTGATGCCCACGCTGCCTCTCGGACTGTCTTCGTGTTCAGAAATTCATATAAGTATCTCGTCATGAGCTTCTCTTCATCACATCTGACTACGTAGAACTCACTGCTGCCGAAGCCTATTCCGTTGGTCAGTCCCTCAGCTATTGCGCACTTCATAGTCTCCGCACCTGACATCATTTTTGCGGTGATAATATCTCCCTCGCAGAAGAATATATAACTCCCGTTCCAAAGGTCAGCTATCTTTTTGTCGGTCATTCGGATAATCCTTCCGTCCGCACTTACTGAGGACATATCAATAAATGAGGCTAAAGTATCATCAGAATATTTTTTCGCCTCTGACTTTGGGATATTAATTTTTGCAACTGTACTCAATTTAGCACACGGATATTTGCTCTCAATGTCAAAATTTTTCTGCTCGCGTAATCTCATGGCCTTATTGAAGTTCAATCGTGAGAAATCTATCATGCCGCACGTCCTCACCACACGTGCATACCTCGCGTTATCCTCCGTCATCACAATATCATCATCACCGAATGACTGCCTCACCACATGCGCAAGCGTACCTTCGGCCTCACGGTTAGCATCAACGTATAACTTTCCTCCACGAACAGGCGCGTACTGTATTCCCTCTGCACCCTTTCTGCTGCTCCAGTCATAGCCGAGAAATTCCTTCTGCCCGGCATTGTCCGAAGGCGCAAGTATCACAACCGTGCGATGCTTATACGTCATGCCGTAATATAATAACTTTTCGGATTCATTCTTCTTTGCATACTCGTAAAAGCGTATGATATATTCATCTGGCCTGTCTTCCTTCAGCTTTTGATTCTCTTTGCGTGAATTGAATGCGTCAGCGTACATTCTGAAATATTCATGCAGAGTTTCGGGGTCTGCTTTGCCGTCCGTGAATACATTCCAGTCTTCATGAGTCAGTCCCTGCATGGAAAGATATGCATCAAGAATATATTCGTCTTCCCAGTCTTTAAGATTGCGGCCCTCTATAATCATGTTCATACTGTCCTTCACGAGCGGTAATCTCTCAGGCGGATATTCGTATCTCTCAAGGAACATCACAACAGTATTAGTTCCAGTTGCACCGAACGTTTTGTTCCCGAACTGAACGATTGAACGTATCATGAAGTTCTGCAGAATCAATTCACGCGCTCCCGTGTAACATGCCGAATCATTGCTCAGTATGCTTGAAGG
>JAFPWQ010000210.1 GCA_017394925.1 Synergistaceae bacterium | reverse complement strand
GTGATAATCAATGAAATAATGAGGAGGCTCGAAGAGAATTCATGATAAGGATACTAAATGCAGAGGAGTTCCGTAGGTTAAGACAAAAGAAAGTAAGCATTCCAGATGTAAGTGCAAGTGTACGCGAGATAATAGAGAATGTAAAAGAGAACGGCGATAATGCCGTAAAAGAGTACGAGAAGAAATTTGACGGCATAGAACTTGATTCACTTGAAGTAACGCAGGCAGAAATTGACGAGGCACTGAATGAAACAGGCGATGAATTTATTGCACTGCTTGAACGTGCCGCAAAGAATATCCGTGAGTTTCATTCACACCAGATTCAAAACGGCTTCATGTTCTCACCGAAAGAAGGCGTAATACTCGGTCAGCGTGTCATACCGTTAGAGCGTGTTGGTCTTTACGTTCCGGGAGGGACAGCATCATATCCTTCAAGCGTCTTAATGAATGCAATTCCGGCCAAAATTGCAGGCTGTGAAGAAATTTTCATTGCCACGCCTCCGAAGATAAAGCCCGAAATAATTTCAGCGGCACATATTGCAGGCGTAAATCGAATCTTCAAAATGGGAGGAGCTCAGGCAGTTGCGGCATTAGCATACGGAACTGAAAGCGTACCCCGCGTAGATAAAATCACCGGGCCCGGAAATGTTTACGTAGCAGAAGCAAAACGTCAGGTATTCGGTCAGGTTGCTATAGACATGATTGCGGGACCGAGTGAGATATTAATCATTGCCGGATATAACAGCGATGCCTCGTACATTGCCGCCGACATGTTAGCACAGGCTGAACATGATAAACTTGCAACTTCGATTCTGATTACGACATCACTGAAATTAGCCAAAGATGTAAGCGCACATATTGAATCGCAGATACAGAAACTTGAACGTCATGATATAGCGCGAGAGTCAATCGACAATAACGGGGCGATAATATTAGTGAATAATCTTAAGAAAGCAGCAGAAATTGCGAATGAGATTGCGCCCGAACATTTAGAGTTATGCGTTGATTCACCTTTTGACTTCATCACGAAAAATAAAATCAGGAATGCAGGAAGTGTTTTTCTTGGGCGTTATTCACCCGAAGCACTTGGGGATTATTACGCCGGAGCAAATCATACACTGCCTACAATGGGGACAGCGAGATTTGCGAGTCCGTTATCAGTTGAAGACTTCGTGAAGAAATCGCAGTATATATACTACACAGAAGACGCATTCAAAGAAGATGCACAAGACGTTGTGAATTTCGCAATGCGTGAAGGATTAACGGCACATGCTAACAGTGCGGCGATACGGACGTGATATTGACCGTCAGCGACTATCGCATGATAACCTTTCGGAGAAAATTTTTTCCGGGAGGTTATTTTTATGAAGATAGCACTGTTTCTTTTAGCGTCAATATTATTATGCGGAACGTCTTATGCAGACATGAAGCCTGTACGTGAATTCAAAGAGAGAACTCCTCAGGCATACGGGGGAAATGCTTTCGGGCTTGTTTACGGAGGAGCATTAACGGAGAATGCAAAAGGCAAAGTGAACATTCATCCGGTTACATATGAGCTTAACGGCATAACGATAGCGGCAAATGTATATACCCCTGCGAATTATGACCCTGCGAAGAAATATCCTGCTGTAACGGTTGCACATCCAAACGGAGGAGTCAAAGAACAGGTTGCAGGACTCTTCGCACAAAAACTAGCTGAACTCGGCTATATTGCAGTAGCAGCAGACGCAGCATATCAGGGTGAGAGCGGCGGAGAGCCCAGACATACTGATATTCCGTTCTTCAGGACAGAAGACATTCACGGCATGGTTGATTTGCTTACGATTTATCCCGGCGTTGATGTGAATCGAATCGGCATGTTAGGAATCTGCGGCGGAGGCGGTTACACACTCAATGCTGCAAAGTCAGAAAAGCGTGTGAAGGCTGTTGCAACGTTAAGCATGTTCAATTCAGGACGTGTACGCCGTGAAGGTTACATGAGCACACAGATTAAAGATATTCAGGAGAGACTTAAAGCTGCAAATGATGCAAGAGAGGCCATGATTAAGACGGGCGAAGCGAAATCAGCGGGCGGAACATTAGACCTTGAGCAATTAACCGATGAATACATTGCATCAATCAAAAATGATTTATACCGTGAAGGCTTATTATATTACGGCAAGACACACAGACATCCGAATTCAACGTTTGAATATACGCAGGCAAGTTTAATCGAGCTCATGACATGGGATGCAACTGACAACATCAAGTTAATCAATGTGCCGTTATTAATGATGGCAGGAAACATAGCGGACTCACTTTACATGAGTGAAGATGCGATTGAAAAAGCAACCGGGACTAACGACAAAGAATTATTCCTGATACCCGGTGCGATGCACATTCAGACATACTGGAAGCCTGAATTTGTTGAACAGGAAGCAGCAAAGCTCAAGGAATTTTTCGGGAGGACGTTATAATTCATGAAGGCGGTAATCGTTTTTGCTTTATGCGCAATGTTAGCTCTTCCGTCATATGCAAGCACTCTCGAAGGTTATGACCGTGCAAAAGTTGCCGATGAGAATTACACGAGGATGCACGGAAATGAATCAATGTCTGAGGCAGTGAATGATCCCGAATTAGCCGCCGTTATGAAGAAATATATTTACGGTGATTTATCCCGGCAGATAAAGCTGAAAGATTTTGAGCGTCAGTTAGTTACGGTTGTAGTTCTCACGACGAATCAGAATCATAAATTTCTCAGGCGTGCAATCGAAGGAGCATTAGCACTTGAGGTTACGCCTTTGCAGATTCGCGAGGCACTGTATCATGTCGCACCGTATATCGGATTCCCAAAAGTATTTGAAGCTCTTGATGCTGCCAATGAAGTATTCAAAGCCAAAGGAATCAAACTGCCTCTTGAGAATCAGGGAACAACGACAGACGCGAATAGATTCGAAAAGGGTCTGGAGTTTCAGGTGAATGCATACGGTGAACGCATAAATCAGATGAGAGATGCCACACCTGACTACCAGAAACATTTGCAGGATAATTTATCGGCGTTCTGTTTTGGAGACACATATACGCGCGGAACTCTGGACTATAAGACACGCGAAATGCTCACTATGGCGGTTATCGGTACACTCGGAACAGCAGAGCCTCAGTACAAATCACACGTAATCGGAACGCTTGATGCCGGAGCAACAAAAGAAGAAGTTATCGGTGTGATCACGACAATGAATCCGTATATAGGATTCCCAAGAACGTTAAACGCATTGAGAATCGCAAATGAAGTTTTCAATGAACGCAAATAATTCACGGCAAAATTTTTTGAGAGCAGCCTCCTGATTATGGGGGCTGTTTTTATTTCTGGCATGAACACGGAATCAAATTGCTGAAGTATTCTCTTTTGCCTTCAAGAACTTCATCGTAAAATTCCTGCTTTTTGTCTATATATTCAACTGAAGCATTCAAAGCCGCAATACTTTCCTGAAGCTGTGCTTTCTTTCTCATCAGAATATTTTTTCTCTGGGGAATACTTGATGCTCCTTCAAGGCATAATCGCGTGTACTCTTTCATTTCCTGAATACCCATGCCGCATTTCTTGAGGCACGTTAAACTTTTTATCCATGCAATATCGCGTTCATCAAAAATTCTTCGGTTAATGCTGTCGCGTTTGACGTTAGGAACAAGTCCTTCGTTGCAGTAAAATTTCAGTCCCTGATAAGTCATTCCTGTTTCTTTGCATGCCTGCATCATCGTGTAAATCATAATGTTCTCTCCTTAAAGTTAAATGTGTATGCTTGACCGGTAGCTTCAACCGATTGTTAGTATTGTATCAAAAATTTTTCAGGAGGTACTTTATGATTAAGAGAATGT
>JAFPWQ010000209.1 GCA_017394925.1 Synergistaceae bacterium | reverse complement strand
TTCAGCCGTTACCCTTGCACCAGGAATATACGGATTGCCGAATTTCGTCTCTGTTCCTTCTCCGCCGACTGCAAGAATCTTATCGAAGATTATCTCTGTGCTTGTTTCTCCGGCTAACTTCTCAACGCGGAACTTGTCGCCGACTTCTGCGCGGTACTGTTTTCCGCCCGTCTCAATTACTGCATACATGATGTGAATATTTTCCTCCTTACGCTGAAGATATAAGGCTCATTGTGAATGATTAAATGCCTTCTCCAAGCGAGAATGTTAAAACGTGAAAGATTATAGCATAGGTGAATTCAGGAATGCCCATAAAAAAAAAGAGCCGACATAAAAACATCAGCCCTTTTAAAAAATTTTCGGTTAAAGTTTTATGTTGTTGCTGACCAGAAAACGCTGGTGCATCTTCTTTATTGATTGACGAGCTTCTTCAGCATATTTGTTTCCTCGATCTGCCTCAACTCGTAACCAACTCATGATTTCCCTCACGCAGGAAACTTTTTCGTCTCTATCTCTAGGGCCGAAAATTAAATTGCTCACTACATCAATGCTGTCGTAAGGATGTCTGATACCATATTTTCTTTGTATCAGCTCTCCAGACGCTTCGACCATTTTGTTGTAGATACTGCTTAAAAATCCCATATCCTTTTTACATCTCCTTTCGTTTTTAAATTCAAAATTAACAATTGCACACAACTAATCTAACGCCCTTTAGTACCCTGTGATATAATGAACGCAGAGTAAGATAAAGGCTAGAAGTAAAAACGCCCATAGCCGTGTGCTTAGTAACGAGCAAAATTATTATAGCACAAAGTCTTACTCTTTTTCTGTTTTATGTCTTTCACTTCTAAATAACTCATTTGAGCTTAAATATGACCATAAAAAAACGAGCCGTGAATTTTTTTCACAGCCCGTAAAATTCGTTTCGTGTTCCTTACGCCGCTTCTATCTTCGTTACATCGTAACCGGCCTCTTCAATCGCTGAAATTATAGCCGTGTCTGCAACGTCCTGCGTGAGCGTAACTGTTGCTGAGTTGGTCTCAAGGCTCACATCTGCACTCGTAACACCGTCAAGAGCTTCGAGAGCTTCTTTGACATGGTGAACACAATTCATGCAACCCATGCCATCAACGTGAATTAATTTCTTCATGATGATTTATGCCTTTCGTGATTCAGGTGCGTATACTCTCATGTAGTATATCGCGAAGAATAACACTGCAACTGCGATTCCGATTCCGTAAGCAAGCATTCTGTCGAGCATTAAGTAGCACTCAGGAGCAATGCAGAAGTACGTAACGCTGACCGCTGACATGAACGTTGCCGGAATTGCCGCGATAAAGCCTTTGCCTGCGCCTACGTTCCTGCAGAGATATACTGCTCCTGCCCATAACGCTATCATTGCGAGTGTCTGGTTTGACCATGAGAAATAACGCCATACGATTCCATAGTCTAAGAATGAAATCGCATATCCAGCCGCCAGTAACGGAAGAGCTAATGCAAGTCTGGGTGCAAAACCTTTCTGGTCAATGTGCCACCAGTCAGCTAATGTTAATCTTGCACTTCTGAACGCAGTATCACCTGACGTAATCGGACATGCAACTACTCCGAGTAATGCGAGAATACTTCCTACAGGGCCAAGAAGACCAACTGAAATCTGATATACGCTCGTTGAATTTCCGCCGCCTACAGCGAGAAGTCCTGCCGTTGAGAATCCGCCGTCTGTCGCGTTATAGAATGCTATTCCTGCACTTGCCCAGATCAACGCAATGATTCCTTCTGCAACCATTGCACCGTAGAATACGAATCTTCCCTGACGCTCTGACGTTAAGCATCGAGCCATTAACGGGGACTGTGTTGCATGGAATCCCGAAATTGCTCCGCACGCTACCGTGATGAACATTAACGGCCATATGGGCATTGTGTCAGCTTTAGGATGCATATTGTACAGACCTTCCCAGAGCTCGATCATTGGCTTCGTTCCCTGAAGATGATTATAGACAGTTACGCCGCCGATACCGATGGCCATGAAGATTAAGCAAAGTCCGAATAACGGATAAATTTTGCCGATGACTTTATCAATCGGAAGAAGTGTAGCAAGGAAATAATATACGAGAATGACAACAGTTAAAATTTTTGTCCAGTCAGCAGCACCATAGCCCAGAACTGTAGCCGCAACTCCGCCTGTACCGACTGCACCGCTTGTTCCCTGAGTGATCATAAGAGCAAGAAGTCCTGCAGGGCCGACCATGAAGACAACTCCGACCATAACGAGAAGCACAACTGAGAATACACGCATGACCTGAAGCATAAAGCCTCCGAGATATTTTCCGGTGATTTCACTCACGCTTGCTCCGTCATTGCGCATTGAAAGCATTCCCACAAGATAATCATGAACTGCTCCGGCAAAAATTGTTCCGAAGACTATCCATAAGTAAACCTGAGGCCCCCAGATTGCTCCCGTTAATGCTCCGAAGATTGGCCCAAGTCCCGCAATGTTGAGAAGCTGAATCAAAAATGCTCTGCCTGCTGAAATAGGCACGAAGTCAACGCCGTCAGGATGAGCAACGCATGGTGTCTGTCTGTCATCAGGACCAAAAACTTTGGCCATGATTGCACCGTAAATGCAGTAGCCGAGAATTAAAATTACAAGGCCGCCTAAAAACGAATACATGAAAAGATTTCTCCCTTCTGAAAATGTGATAGTATACGTGAAATTTTATTCCATTCGCGATTTTATTCAAGGAGGTATCAATATTATTATGCTTAAACGCCCGGAAAAAACTTTAGGTGTTCTCGGCGGAATGGGACCTGCTGCATGTGCTGAATTTCTCAGACTGCTCGCAAGAGATGCACCAGCTGAAAATGATTCTCAGCACCCGAAAATAATCATGCTCTCTGACCCTGAAACACCTGACCGCAGTAACGGCATCATGGGACTAGGTGAAGATCCTTTGCCCGTAATCCGAAAGAATTTGCTTCAGCTAGTCGAATGGGGAGCAGATGTTCTTGCTGTTCCGTGCAACACCGCGCATTATTTCATTGACAGATTCAGAGATGAGATTCCTGTACCCCTCGTTCACATTGTCGAAGCTACGACTGAGGCCGCAATGGAATTAAGCAAAGGTAATTGCTCATGGCTGCTTGCAACTGACGGAACACAGAAGAGTTTAATTTATCCTTCATGCGCCGCTAAGATGCGTTATCATTTCCTGAAACCGTCTGATGAACAACAAGAGAAGATTCAGAAATGCGTACGTACAGTTAAAGCAGGAGACATGAAGACAGCCGGAGAGATTATGCATGACGTAGTGAGTGAATTATGGCGTGAACGTGATGTGCCTGTTACTATGGGATGCACTGAACTGCCGCTTGCTTATTATGCTTCGGGTCTGCCGGATGAAAAACAGGTTTCGAGTCTCAAAGCTCTCAGTGATGCATGTATAAAATTGCTGTATGAAATATGATGATATGTGATGATATACTTGCATGAAAAAAAATTTTTATAGTGAAAGGAATTGATTCAAAATATGCCCTATGAAGACGAAGAAGAAGAATTAACTCTGGTTGATGTATTTAATATTTTATGGCGCAGAAAGTTCATGATTATATTTATCACGTTCATATTTGCTGTTGCTTCGCTGACATATGCGCTTATTAGTCCGGTGATATACAGAGCTGAATGTAAAATTTTGCCTCCCTCAGGGAATTCAGGAGGAATTGCAGGTTTCTCAACGCAGCTCGGAGGACTTGCAGATTTCATTGGCCTTTCGGGAAGAGCAACAACAGGTCAGGTTCTGATAGGCATTCTTCAGGGAGACAGCGTAGTTGATGCTATAATCGAGAAATTCAATCTCATGGAAGAACTTAGCATTGACATAAGGCTTCGTGCAAGGGCGGCAGTAGTTGCTAATCTTCAGGCAGGTGAAGATACACGCAGCGGTATTATCAGTGTGGCATATCTGAATAAAGACCCACAGAAGGCATCGGATATAGCTAATGCATTTGTTAATGAACTTCAGAAAAAACTTCAGGAACTTTCAATGGCAGATGCAATTCAAAAAAGAAATTTCTTCGAGAATCAGCTTGCACAGGCACAGCAGGAACTCAACGATGCAGAAGACGTAATGATAAACTATCAGAGGGACAGCGGAATAATCGCTTTTGAATCTCAGGCTCAATCACTTTTGTCATCAATTGAAAGCCTCAGGAATCAGATTGCCGCAAAGAACGTTCAGATTTCATCAATGCAGAGTTATGCCCGTCCTGATAACCCGAGACTCAGAGTCGCGAAGTCAGAACTTGATGCAATGAACAAAGAGCTGCACAGGCTCGAAGAAGAACAAATGCGTTCGGATAAATCAAGAAGACGCAGCAGAACACAGTCAGTTGATTTATCATTATCGACCGGGCAGATACCCGAACTTGGAATCGAATATCAGCGTTACGTGAGACAATTGCGATTCGCAACAGCAAAGTATGAATTAATGCTGAGACAGTATGAGAACGCAAGACTGAGTGAAGCTAATGACCTCTCGACAATATCAGTAATTGACTATGCGACCCCGCCTGACTATAAATATTTACCCAGACGCGCGAGAATATGCATAATCGGAACTGCGGCAGGCGGTGCACTCGGAGTCTTTCTTGCATTCCTGTTTGAACACATAAAGGCCGTAAAGAAAGAAAGACGGCGCAAACATTACGAACAGGATTATGATTACGATGATGATTAGATGATTAAATGATTAAAGCGTTTAAGGCTCTCCATTGAAACGGGGAGCTTTTATTTTGCTATTTATTCTGGCGGTACATTAATGCCTCCGCTAAATGTCTCTTCGTGATATTTTCTTCACCGGCTAAATCTGCAATTGTCCTTGAGACTTTAAGAATCCTGCTTAAACCTCGTCCCGACAAATTAAATTTTTCGGCCATCTTCGCAAGATAAGCACGCAGATCATCAGAGAGAATTATTTTCTCGCGCACTAGTTTTTCAGGAATTTCCGCATTGCATGTCAGGCCGTATTCATGCCATCGTTCAATCTGAATATTTCTTGCTTTAATCACGCGTTCACGAATCACTGCGCTTGTCTCATTGTCTCTGCCGTCAAGTGATAATAATTCTTCAGGAGTTAATCTCGGCACATGAACCTGAAGATCTATTCTGTCCATGATGGGCCCGGATAATTTTCGTTTGTAGCGTTCAATCTCATAGGCTGAACATTTGCATTCAATCATGACATCACCGTAATAACCGCATGCACACGGATTAGCCGCAAGAACTAACAGCACTCTCGAAGGATAAGTTACAGTTCCGGCAACACGGCTGACTGTGATAGAACCATCTTCAATGGGAGCGCGTAAACTTTCGGTTAAATCGCGTTTGAATTCGGTGTATTCATCAAGAAATAATACGCCTCTGTGAGCTAATGAGACTTCACCGGGTCTGAGATTACTTCCTCCTCCGCAGACTGATACAGTGCTTGCTGTGAAATGCACAAGCCTGAAAGGACGTTCACGTGTCGGCCTGGTCTCAATGCCTAATGTGCTTCTCACTAAAAGAGTTTCAACGAGTTCATCGTCAGTGAGGGGCGGCAATATACCTGCGATTGCTTTTGCTATCATTGTCTTACCGCTTCCGGGTGAACCTACGAGCAATAAATTATGATGACCTGCGGCGGCAATTTCTGCAGCACGTTTGGCCTGTCCCTGTCCTTTAATATCTGCAAAATCTGTTTCAGGATTCGGCGATAACTCCGGGATAAATGCAGGAGGCAAAGGTCTTGGCTGTTCTTCGCCGGTTATCTGCATGATTAATTCTGCAAGGCTGTCTGCACAATACGCTTCGACTCCTTTTACTAATGCAACTTCTTCTGCGTTCTCACCGGGAATATACAACGGGATATTAAGTTTACGAGCTAACATTGCGGCCGGAACTGCTCCCCTGACTCTGCGCAGTCTTCCGTCAAGTGCAAGTTCTCCCATGTATAACGCTCTGGGACATTGCTTTAACGCTCCTGCTGCTGTCATCATTCCAAGTGCAATTGGAAGGTCAAGCAACGCTCCTTCTTTGGGTATATCAGCCGGTGCAAGATTGACTGAGATCCGGCCTTTGAGATTCAGACCCAGTGAACGAAGAGCAGCACGCACTCTTTCTTTTGATTCGCGAATGGCTACATCGGGCATCCCTACAATTGAGATTGCAAAAAGCCCCCCGGCAATTTCAACTTCAACTTCAACCGGAAGTGCTTCGATTCCCCTTAACGTTACACCTGGAATTCCTCTCATGATTTATTCTTTCGTCTTCGCTGAATGAAATAATATCCTCCGGCAATCACACATGCCAGTGCTATACATCCTATTGTTATGACATGCAGATACTCTTTGAGCAATTCTTGATGTTCACCGAGAAGATAGCCTGCAAATGTTAAGACAGCTACCCATATTCCTGCACCTAAACCCGTGTACAGGCAAAACGGCTTCATGGGCATTCTCGCAAGTCCTGCAGGAAGTGAGACATACTGACGGATACCGGGCAATAACCTGCAGACGAATGTACTTATATGTCCATGCTTCTGGAAAAATCTATCTGCTTTGTCAATCGTTTCCTGAGATATGAAAAAGTATTTGCCGTATTTTATCAGCAGAGGACGGCCAAGTTTCACAGCTAACCAGTAATTGAACAGCGCACCTAAAAGACTTCCGGCTATACCTGCAATAAGCACAAGGGGCAATGACATTTCACCCTTCCATGCGAGATAACCGGCAGGAGGCATAACAACTTCACTGGGAAAAGGAAAGAACGACGATTCAAGAAACATAAGCGAGATTATTCCCGTATAGCCCATGCTCCCGATGACATCAACAAGCCATGATGTAAGTGCGCTGAGTATATGCATTACAGTCCAAGCTCCTCTTTCACTGTCGGGTCATACGCGATATTGCCGCCCATTTCCTCAAGTTTTTTCTGTGAGTGTGTCGCCGATATGAATCGAATCGTGCCTGAACTGCTCCTCATGCATAACGAACTCGTCTCAATATGCGCACCATGATAATGCACTCCCCTCAGTAAATCACCGTCTGAACCTCCTGCGGCCGCAAAGAAAACGTTATCGCTCTTCACCAAATCGTCAATCGTAAGCACTGAATCCTTCGTGAGACCTCTTGCTCTGGCTTTGGCTTCGTCTTCTTCATTCCTGAAATACGGCATACACTGCATATTCGCGTCAAGGCATTTCATTGCACAGGCTGTAATCACGGCCTCAGGAGATCCGCCAATGCCCAGTAACAAGTCGGCTGATTCATGTCCCGGCAGTGAGGTCATTAATGCACCGGCAACATCACCGTCTCCGATTAAGCGTATTCTTGCACCCATTGCGCGGACTTTTTGCAGGATTTCCTGATTGCGGGGTCTGTCGAGCATTACTACTGTAGTCTCTTCGATCTTCTTGCCTTTAGCCTTTGCGACTATACGCACATTGAATTCAACGGGAGCCTGAATGTCAATATATCCGGCGGCTTCCGGGCCTGTTACGATTTTATTGAGATAGAATAAATCATTTGGACTGAACATTGAGCCTCTTGGAGCTGCTGCAATTACGCTTATTGCTCCGTCCTGACCCTGTGCCATTAAGCGCGTGCCGTCAATGGGATCAACTGCAATGTCAACTTCAGGGCCTTCACCCGTTCCGACTTCCTCGCCGTTATAGAGCATGGGAGCCTCGTCCTTTTCGCCCTCACCGATTACTACTACACCCTTCATTGCCACACCGTGAAGAACATAACGCATGGCCTCGACTGCGGCACGGTCAACTTCGTTCTTGTTGCCGAGTCCAAACCAGCGGCCCGATGCCATTACTGCGGCTTCGGCTGAACGGACAAGTTCCATCGCGAGATTCTTATCCTGCGCAAATAATGCCATAAATATTAACCCCTCTCGAATATTTTTATTTTTATGTGTGTGAATTGAATTTGCAAATGATTATATAATAATTTTATGTCCACGTGATTATTTTGCAGATATTCTTCTCTCTTCGCTTTCACGCAAGAGCCTGTTAAACGCCGCAAGATTTCTTTTCGCCATTTCCCTGAATTTATTTCCTACAGGTACAACCCGTACTCCTTCTCTGAGCTCAATAGGCGGTATGTCCGAATAATCAATGTCTTCTTCGCTTACCGACATGGCGTGCCTTATAGCTTCTTCTCTCGTCTTCGGATATTCCTTCTGGTAAACCCATGCCATAAATTTTCATCTCCTTTTCGTTTGCATCACGTGCTGAAATTATTCGCAGTAATTCTACGTCATCATTATATACGCGTTCAGCATATACAACGAATAATATTCTCACATCACCTTCTGTAGTTCCGATTATCTGAAAACGCGCTTCATCTTCGTCATGCATATCATCATAGAAATTAACAGCGTATTCATCAGAGAAAACTTCAGCGGCAAGTTCAAAAGTTACATTGTGTTTTCTGAAATTTGCAATTGCTTTTGCATCATCCCACGTAAAACTCATATTGCGCCACGTATACTTTAGTTCGTCATTCATGATTCGATTCTCACCTCACGGACAAAAATTATAATGCAAAAAAAAATGCCCCCCGAAAAAATTTTTTTCAGAGAGGCAATTATTATCTGCAATTAATGCTTAACGTTTCTTTTTGCGAACCGCCGGGAC
>JAFPWQ010000208.1 GCA_017394925.1 Synergistaceae bacterium | reverse complement strand
GAAGGACAGTAACGGGGGCCATTTGCTTTGACATCGCCGGTAACTAACGGTGAACGTTTTATGTTCTGCGATAATATCTCATATGTTCGTTCAGTAGTGCGCGAAAAGTAACATGCATATTCTGAACGGTCATATACTTTCGGTGTTCCCCAGAGATCAAAGCATAGAGGCTCATTCTCGGATAACTGCGGAGTCGTATTCGATAGGTCTATCGTGTTAATGTTAAGGCGAGGCGTTGTGTCTGTTCTCATAGTGCCGTAACGAATGCCGAGACTCTCAAGTGAACGTAATAATCTCTCAGAATTATTTTGTCCCATTGGCCCGGAAGGAAACGAAACATCACCAACGAAAACTCTTCCGCCTAAATAGACTCCTCCGCACAAAATTATTGCCCTCGCGTCATATTTCCCTCCATGACGCGTTAGTACTCCCGTTACTTTGTGTTTGTTCGTGAGAATTTCTATTGCTTCGTCCTGATTCACATCGAGATTATTCTGCGTCGTGATGAGTTTGCGGTAATACATGCTGTATCTTGAAGGGTCGCACTGTGAACGCAAAGCACGGACTGCTGCACCCTTTGACGTGTTCAGCCATCGAATCATGAGTGTAGATTCGTCTGCTGCTCTTGCCTGTTCACCTCCCAATGCGCTTATCTCACGCACAAGATGACCTTTTGCCGGGCCTCCGACTGAAGGGTTGCAGGGCATTAATGCAGTATTATCGATATTGAGATTCAGCATGAGAGTTCTGCAGCCTGCTCTTGAACTTGCGAGTGCTGCCTCACATCCTGCATGGCCTCCTCCGATTACTATCACGTCATATGAATCAGTGAACATAAATATCATTCCTTCTGAAAAATTTTCAATGCATTACAGGCGATATATTTTTTTATTTATTAAGTTCAGTATATAACAAAAGCATGAAGAGTTCCCACAAAATTCGTTAAGGTATATGCGATTATTGCAAAAAAAATCTAAGTATGCTATTCTTACCCGCAATCCACATATTTAAATCTTCAAATTCACATTACATGAAGGGAATGATTGTCCCATGCGTAAAGTACTCAGTTCAGTACTTCTAATAATGCTAGTATCAGTATTATTGTCTGCTGGTGAAGGAGTATCATTTGCTGCAGGAGTAAAGGGACGGGAACAGCCGACATTCAGTTATTTTGCTCCCAAAGCGAACTACACAAGAACTCCTCCTTTAAGCAAAGCATCAGCTCAAAGCTGTCCATGCAAGAACGCGGCAAAAGCAGATTTCGTTTTCATGATTGATGTAACCGGTTCAATGTGGTGGTGTATTGAATCAGTGAAAACAAATCTTCAGGCATTCTCAGAGTCATTAATTAATCAGGGAGTCGATGCAAGATTTGCAGTTATTGAATTCAGCGATGCGATTAATTATCCGGGTTCAACGAAGATTTATCAGCTTGAGGGAAGCAGCTGGTGGACTTCAGATATAAGTCTTCTTGAGGCCGGGCTGAACAGAGCAATTCAGGCCTGCTATACAAATCCAGGCTGGGACGAGACACAGAATGATGCTTGCTATGTACTTCTCAATTCATTGAGTTCAACTTTCAGAACAGATGCCTCACGTTTTGCGTTCCTCCTGACCGATGAAGGGAATAATACTGTTGCAGGAGATTCGAGACTTCAGAGCATGAGTACATATGCTGCTTTACTCAGGAACAGGAATATACGTACATCAGTGATAAGCCTTATGTCCCTGCAGAATGAGTTCGGAGTTCTGGCAAACGCAACAGAAGGAATGTATATCAATCTTGAAAGCTCTGATTACTATAAAGTAATGCTTACCATTGCTGACTGGGTAGCAGAAGTTACTGGTCTTACGGTTCACGTCATGGAAAGGGCAGCACTCTCTGACAGCGATCTTGATGACAGCCCTGCCACACCAAACCTGATATGCAATGCGAAAAACTCAAACGGTTACAGAGACGGCAACGGGTCCAGAATAACGGAAAATACACTTGCGAATATCACTGCTCCTGAGCCATATATCCGAAAAGGTTACACAGCAGACGGAAATACGAGACTCATAATCAGGGTACAGCATAACAGACCCGGTATTGTGTATTTTGATGTCGGCTCTGAGTTCGGAACACTGGAAGATATTAACAGGAACAAGATTAATGCCGGCATACCGATTCCGACAACAGAAATTCAGAAGGGAAAATTATATCAGGCCTCAGCAGTTTTAGTTGCCCCGGAAAGTTTTCCGCTTAACAGCAATGGTAATGACGGATTCCCAAAGCGTGATTTTGAGCTGAAAGTGAAATTCAAATGCGGCTGCGGAGATTCTAACTGTACATGCAAAGACGAAGAAAAACCTGTAAATCTTGAGATTCACGCAACACCTGTGATATTTATTCACGGGATATACGGCACTTTTGCAGGAACGTTCATAGGCAAAAAAGGTGTGTTCAGAAAACTCTATGATAACGATGTGATGATAAGCTACTGGAATTATGAGAATACTGAAGGCCCTACAAATCAGATAATCGCAAAAGTTAATGACGGAGGGCACAGCGGTTTATTCCGTGTTCTGACCGGCATATTCAGGAGGATGCTGATACAGCATAACGCAGCCTGCACCAGAGCGGATATTATCTGCCACAGTATGGGCGGACTTATGGCGAGGACGTTCCTTGAATTTGAAGACAGATCCAGCAGCAGGTCATATTATAACAGCATGGTCCGCAGGTTAATCACTATTGCGACTCCTCATGAAGGAAGCCCTATGACAACTTATTTATTGGGAAACGGTGAAAATCTTCCGTACATCACTGATCCTGATTCAGACAAGAACAATCACTTTCAGGGCAAGCAATACGGACTTATCATAGCTTTCCTGAAAAGTGATACTTTGCTTCCGTCAGTGCAAAAAGTTGTCAGAAGAATTATGAAAGTCGAAAAAGATGCATATCCTGCATGGACAGATCTGGCTCTTGATAATCTGTTAGTTCGGACTCTTAAGGCTAAAGGTATTCCTCCTGTTCCTGTTCATGTAGTTTACGGCACCATAGGATCTATCGTTGATACAGCGGCTTCTGTTTCAGGACTACTTGCTGCCGTTGATGATATATTCTCTCCGGGATGGCAGGCAATTATTGAGGTCAGTGCTGCTGTGCTTGATAATCTTGATGCGGCTCTGGAAGTAATATTCAATATGGATGATTATGATACTGCAGTAGGAGAATCCAGTGCAGTCTCCATTTTTAAGCCGCAATACATAACTCACAAGGAGGGCAAACTGGGCTATCATCACGGAGGAATCTGCAAACAGGATGACGTAGCCGAAGAAATTCTTGACCTCCTGAAAGGCGGCCTTAGCGAATTTGACACTTCAGGCATGAACAGAACGGTAAACTCCTCAGCGCAATTAAGGAGCTACACAGCATCATATTTACCGGCTCTCAGGGCTTCAATGCCCTCAAATGTCGGTGATGTCAGTGATTACTTCATGAACAAATACACTCTGAAGGTTACGGATTCTGACGGCTCAGAGTATACTGCTCCTGATACGGTCAATGCTAAGGCCTCAACGGATATAATATTTACACTCACAGCTGAAGAGCCTGCAGAACATAATATATATCTCTCAATCGGAAATAAAAGCGGCGGATTCTTCCTTCAGATGACAAGTGCAGATGAGACACTCACAACTTTTACTGCATCAATGACACTTCCGTCTGAGTATTCCGGGATCATGAATATTCATGCATTCTCATCACCTAATGCTGCTGATGAAGGCCATGTATATATTTCCGATACACTAGAAATAAATATCATTCCTGAAATTGACGAAAATGATTCTGTTCAGGAACTTTCATTTATGGGTAACAGCGTAATTATTGCCGGAGCAAGCTATGATGTCGGATTGAATCTCTTTGCTCTGACTCAGGAAGGCAGATATCTTGATGTCTCTGTTCCTGAGATTGCCGGTAAATTAGGAATAGACTTCAGTTTTGATGACAATACGGTTGCTGAAATTACAACGGACGGGAAAGTCCGCGGACTCAAATCAGGAAATACGGTATTCACTGCAAGTTATAACGGCATGGAGGCATCAGTAGATGTTGAAGTAGATATTAATTATGCAATATCACCGGAACCTGAAGAGACATCAAAAAACTTATTCATAACGACTAAGGCCATTCAGGACGGTAAAGTGGGAACGCCATATACACAGATACTTGAATCTACACTTTCATTCACTGATCCTGTTGTATGGACAGCTTCGGGACTTCCTGCCGGACTGGTCTGCGGCAAAGACGGAATCATCAGCGGAAAGCCTTTGACATCAGGGACATATTCACTTAATCTCACGGTCTCAAATGATACTGAGAATGCATCAAAGACACTTTCAATCAAAATAAGCCCTTCTGATACGCCGTTAGCACCTGTAATATCGACACTGTCAATTTCTTCCGGGGTTCTGAATGAAGAATATTCAGCTGAAATTTCTGCGGCAGCGTCTGGTGATACATCAGCAATGAGCTGGAGCATCTACAGCGGAAAATTACCTGCGGGGCTGAACTTTGAGAACTTTACGGGAAAATCAGTTAAACTCTCAGGCATTCCTACAGAATCAGGATCTTTCACGTTCATGCTTCAGGTTTATCTGAACGGTTACATGGATACTCAGTCATTCACTCTGGTTGTGAATGCTCCTTCTGCACCTGAAATCACTACATCATCGCTTCCGTCAGGCACTGTAGGTTCACGCTACAGCGCTGTGATTAATGCTTCGGGGACTGCACCGATAACATGGGGCATTGAGAGCGGAAATCTTCCTGGAGGTCTTGTTCTGAGTTCGGACGCAGGGATAATTTCAGGTGTTCCTGCAAAAAAGGGAAATTTCGCATTTGTTATCACAGCGGCAAATAAAGCAGGCGCAGCTTCAAAGGACTTCACAATAAGCATCAGTGCTTCGTCGCCGTCCCCATCGCCATCGCCTTCTCCATCTCCGTCGCCGTCGCCATCGCCATCTCCTGATCCTGAGCCTGAGCCTGATCCTGAGCCTGAGCCCGAACCTGTCTCGCCGGATATATCGCCGGACAGACCAGTAACGCCGGTAAAACCTGATATTAGTCCAGATGTCCCGACTCCGGAGCCTGAACCTAACCCGCATCCTGCACCAGAACCAGAACCAGAACCTGAACCACAGCCACAGCCACAGCCACAG
>JAFPWQ010000207.1 GCA_017394925.1 Synergistaceae bacterium | reverse complement strand
AGTATGCTTTGAAGTCATTGATGAGCTTCACGGTCTTCTCAAATGTAGCTTCATCTTTGCACCTGTTCATTAAGATAGTCTCAGCTCCGAACATTTCGGGGACTTCAGTTAAAATCGTACTACCTCCGTGAGCAATGAGCAGATCAGAGAAGCCGCCGATTGTTGGATTCGCCGTTATGCCTGAGAGTCCATCACTGCCGCCGCATTTGAGTCCTACGACAAGTTTTGAGACAGGGCAGTCAGTTCTTGAATCATGATTCATTCTTTCGGCAAGTTCTTTGAGAAGTGCAAAGCCTGATTCAATTTCGTCTTCGACATCCTGAGCAATTAAGAATCTCACGCGTTCAGAGTCATAATCTTTCATGTGCTTCTTGATCTCTTCAATGCCGCTATTCTCGCACCCAAGCCCAAGCAGTAATACTCCGCCTGCATTCGGATGTGTAACGAAATTCGCAAGTACCTGGCGTGTGTTCTCCTGATCCTGCCCTAACTGTGAACAGCCGTACGGATGAACGAATGCCCTCACATTTTCGACATGATTATTCATGAGACACTGTGCTTTTTTCTCTAACGTCTCTGCAATGTCATTCACACATCCCACAGTCGGAATTATCCAGAGTTCATTACGCACTCCGACTCTGCCGTCCTTACGCATATAGCCCTTGAAGAATCTTTCAGGCTTTTTGTCTGTCTTCGGGTGAGTCGGGTTATACGTGTATTCATGCGCACCAGATAAGAGAGTCCGAATATTATTCGTGTGAACGTGTGTTCCCTTTCGAATGTCAGTTATTGCTTCACCGATTGGGAATCCGTATTTGATTACGGCAGTTCCTGAAGATATATCTGTGAGTGCAGCTTTATGTCCCATTGGTATGTCTTCGTGAATCTCAAGTGAAAAATCTGCACCGCTTACGGGTATTGTCTCGCCTTCTTTCAGTGGACGCAGAGCAACCGCAACTAAATCTGACGGATTGATACGAATAAGTTCATTCATAAAATGCATTCCTCCTTATGTGAATCAAAACAAAGGACTGAAATTAATTGTTCTGGGTATTGAATAAAATTATATGTTATATAATAAAAATATTCAAAGTCTCAAAGTTTTTCACTATATTTCTTTTATATCTTTAAGGAGGTTTCGTTACATGAAAAAGTTTCTTGCAGTATTCATGCTGACGCTTTTGTGTCTCTCTGCCTCATCAGCAATGGCAGATGTCGTTTTGCAGCTCGGACTCGAAAATTCAATCAGTGAACCGATCGGGCAGGCCGTAACCAAATGGAAAGAGCTTCTTAATGAGCGCAAGACGGGCTTAACGATGGAAGTCTTTCCTGATTCACAGCTGGGCAACAAGACGGATATTATAGACCAGATGTTACTCGGCGAACCAGTGATGACTCTCGCTGACGGTGCATTCTTTGCAGATTACGGAGTGCCGGACATGGGAATAGTCTTCGGTCCGTTCCTGTTCACTAACTGGGATCAGTGCTGGAAGTTAATCGCATCAGACTGGTGGAAGGAACAGTGCGAAAAGTTAAACACAATGGGCTTGAAGGTCGTTACGTCCAACTGGGTCTACGGTGAACGTCATACACTCACGACCAAACCCGTTAAGACAGTTGAAGATTTAAAAGGCTTGCAGATTCGAGTCCCGACGAATCAGATTCAGACAAAAGGATTCGAAGTTCTCGGTGCTACTCCCGTAGGCATGAGCTTAGGTGATGTTTACACGGCATTACAGCAGGGAACGATTGACGGCGGCGAAAATCCGTTAAGCACACTTTACGGACGCAGGCATCATGAAGTTGCAAAATATTTAATTCTTGACGGCCATGTTCTGAACTATACGAACTGGATATGCTCATCAATGTGGTTTGACGGTCTCACGCCTGAACAGCAGAAGGCACTTGTCGAAACAGGAAACGAAGCCGGAGTCTTCAATAATGAGTTACAGGCCAAAGCTAATGATTATTATCTTGACCTCATGAAGAAGGAAGGCGTTACTGTAACTGTTCCTGACGAAAAAGTTCTTGAGGGATTCAGGGCAAAGGCTCAGGACTTCTACAAGGAAGGCGCATTGTTCAAATGGTCAGATGGTCTTTATGAGCGCGTCCAGGAGGCAATGAAATAACGCAATGATTCTTTCAGGGAGTGAGTAATTGCTCCCTGTTTTAATTTTCAGGAGGTGATACTGTTGGAATCAAAGAAAGCTAATCCCTTAGTCAAAACGATCTGCAATTTAGATCTCATCATTGCATGTATAGCTCTCATAGTCTTAACACTAATCACTGTCGCAGGAGTCTTCAAGCGTTACATAGTGAAGGATCCAATATTATGGCAGGAAGAAGTAGCCGCATTCTGTCAGGTCTGGATGGTCTACATGGGAGCGAGTGTAGCCTTCAGGACGGGAAGCCATGTTGCAATCGAAATGCTTGTTGAAGCCCTTCCCGTGAAAGTTCAGAAATTCATCGGCTATGTCATTGATTTAATCGTTCTGTTCGTTCTCGTGTTCCTGCTCGTGAAATCACAGTCATATGTAGCTCAGGTATTCGGCAGATCAGGAAGACCGACTCCGATTCTCAGAATCCCGTACACATATCTTTACGGCGTTGCACCTTACGGATGCGCATTAATGATAGTAAGTTATTTCGTCTCAAAGTATGCGCCTATGTTCACACGTTCGGTTGAATTTCCTGAAGGGACGGTGAACGAAGAATGACAGAATTAACGTTAAGCATAACCGGAGCAATTGCACTTGTGATTCTTTTGCGTGTGTTAAGAGTCTCATGGGTTTTTGCAGTAATCGCGGCATTAACTCTTCTTGTCGGAGTAAATATTCAATGGGTCAAGCCTTTACTCGAAGGCATCGGCAAATCTTTAGGCACGAATACAGTTCTCGGAATTTCAGCTGTAACTATGCTTGTGCTTTTATTCCTGAAAGTTCCCGTATTTATTTCAGTCTTCGGAGGCTCATTAATATACTTCCTGTTCAACTCAGGCATAAATCAGATTATATTCGGCCAGAAGGCAGTTACAGGAGTCGAGAGTCCCTCACTGTTAGCGATTCCGTTCTTCGTGTGCGCAGGGACATTCATGAATCATGCAGGCGTTACGAATCGAATCATGAATTTCTGTTCGGCCATAACAGGACGTATGACGGGAGGACTCGCACAGGTCAATGTTCTTTTATCGACTCTTATGGGCGGACTCTCCGGGTCAAATCTTGCTGATGCTGCAATGGAAGCTAAAATGCTTGTGCCCGAAATGGAGAAGCAGGGGTTCTCAAAGGAATTCAGTTCAGTCGTTACGGCCGCAAGTGCAATGATTACTCCGTTAATACCGCCTGGAATCGCTATGATTCTTTACGGGTGCATTGCTGATGTCTCAATCGGAAAATTATTCATGTCAGGAATCACTGTCGGTGCATCTTTATGTATAGGCATGATGATACTCGTACACATAATCTCAAAGAAGCGCGGCTATCTTCCCTTACGCAAAGAAAAAATGACATGGCCGGAATTCTGGAAATGTCTAAAGCCTGCGTTACTTCCTTTGTGCCTTCCTGTGATTATTATAGGCGGTATTCGTTTAGGCGTGTTCACAGCAACAGAAGCAGGAGCGATCGCAATCGTATATGCAATAATCTTAGGCTTAATTTACCGTGAGTTATCAGTGAAGGGAATCATTCAGGCCTGCAAGGAGACAGTATGCACGACAGGAGGCATAATGTTAATTGTGTCAGCGGCATCTGTATTTTCATGGGTACTGACGAAAGAGCGAATCCCTCAGCAGCTCACAGAATTTATAGTATCAATCTGTCCGAATAAATACGCATTCTTAATTGCAGTTAATATTTTCATTCTGATTGTTGGCATGTTCATTGAAGGAAATGCTACAATGATTGTGCTTGTTCCATTGCTTGCTCCCATTGCCAGACAATACGGTATCGATGATATACAGTTCGCGATGATTTATATATTCAACAATGCGATCGGTGCATTATCGCCTCCGATGGGAACGTTAATGTTCGTTACGTGCTCGGTAACAGGATGCAAGACGAAGAACTTCATGAAGGAAGCAATACCGTTCTATTTATTGCTCGTTATCCTGTTAATGCTTCTGACATTCTGCCCGCCGGTTACTACAGCAATAGTGAAATTGACATACGGCGGATAAATTTTACGAAAGGTGATGTGATAAATCATGTCTCAGTTAAACTATCAGGTTCTTAAGGAATCAGGCTATGACGGATTCGTTCTGGAACATGCGCCTGAAAAAGTAATGCAGTTCGGTGAAGGTAATTTCCTTCGTGCGTTCGCTGATGACTTCTTTGACATTGCGAATGAAAAAGCCGGTTTCAATGGCAAAGTCGTTATGGTTCAGCCGATTGCGTCAGGACTTTCTGAACTCATCAATAAGCAGGAAGGTTTGTATACGCTTTATCTCAGGGGAAATGAGAAGGGCCGCAAGGTTGATGACAAACGTTTAATCTCATGCTGCAGCCGGGCATTAAATCCATATGGTGAATGGGATAAAGTACTTGAACTTGCGAGAAGCAAAGACCTTGAAATCATAGTGAGCAATACAACCGAAGCAGGAATCGTTCACGAATCAGAAAGCAAATTTGACCAGACTCCTCCCATAAGTTTCCCGGCAAAATTAACGCGTGTTCTTTATGAGAGATTCAAAGCCGGTCTTGGTGGCCTCGTGATTCTGAGCTGTGAATTAATTGATAATAACGGCAAGGAATTATTACGCTGTGTGAATGAGTACATCAAAGACTGGGGACTCGATGATGCATTCAAGGCATGGGTGAATGACAAGAATATTTTCTGCTCGACTCTGGTTGACCGAATCGTTCCGGGAAGAATCCGCAACCCTGAAGAAGTCAAAGCACTGAATGCTGCGAACGGTTACGAGGATGAATTAATTGATGTCGGTGAAGTTTTCGGCGTATGGATCATTGAAGGCCCCGCAGGACTCGAAGACAGATTACCCTTCAAGAAGGCAGGAGTTCCCGTTCATGTTGTGCCTGACGTAACGCCCTACAAGAAACGCAAAGTAAGAATCTTAAACGGTGCGCATACGGGCTTTGTTCTCGGGGCATATCTTGCAGGCTTTGACATCGTACGCGACTGCATGAACAACGATACGATTCGCGGCTTCATGAATAAGATGCTGTATGACGAAGTGATTCCTACATTGCCGCTGGACAAGAACGATCTGATTCAATTTGCCGAAGCTGTGCAGGACAGATTCAATAACCCGTTCGTGAATCATGAACTCATGAGCATATCTCTGAATTCAGCGTCAAAATGGAAGGCTCGTAACATGCCCAGCTTCCTTGAGTACGTTGAAGAACACAAGAAATTGCCCGTGTGCTTAACGATGAGCCTTGCTGCGTTCATTGCGTTTTACTCGAATCAGATTCAGGAACTCAATGATAAAGGCCTCGTCTGCAAACGTCCGAAGGGAAATACGTACACAATTTCAGATGACAGATGGGTGCTTGAATTCTTCTATGACCACAGGAACGATTCACCTGAAGCGTTAGTACATGCTGTGCTGTCTGACACAAAAATGTGGGATATGAATCTTGCAGAGATTGCCGGACTTGAAGATGCAGTTATATCTGGCCTAAAAAAGATCCGCACTGAAGGAGCAGAAGCAGCATACAAAAGCTGTCTGTAAAATCATAAGAGAAGCAGCTTAAAGAAGCACGAATATTACCCAAAAATGAGCCAGCATTCCCTCCTGAAATTAACAGCGGGGATGAATGGCTCTAATTTATTTCGGGTATATCAGCGTCTGAATCTCTAAGTGTTGACCGTAAGAACGCATAAGTTATAGAATATACGAAAAAAAACGAAAGACGGCAGAAATTGATTTTGAACGCAGAACTAATTAGCATAGTCATTCCTGTATATAATGAGGCAGAAAGTTTGCCTTCACTCTTCAAACGATTATTCCCAGTAATGAATTCATACACTCACGAGATAATATTCATCAATGACGGAAGCAATGATAATTCACTCGAAATCTTAGAGCATGAGCAGAAGAATAATTCATGTATGAAGGTTATTGATATGCACGGCAATTACGGACAGCATAAAGCAATCATGAAGGGCTTTGAAAATGCAGAAGGCTCACTGATAATCACAATGGATGCAGACCTGCAGAACCCTCCCGAAGAGATACCACGAATAATTGAGCAATATAATCATGGCCATGATGTTACCGGCACAATAAGAATGAAGAGACATGATACATTCTTCCGTAAGACAGCCTCGCGAATCGTGAACTGCATAACGAATATCATAACGGGCTTTAACATTCATGATTACGGGTGCATGTTACGCGGATATTCACGTGAAATAGTAAAGGGTATACTCGGATATAAGGACGAAGATATATTTATACCTGCACTTGCACAGAGACTCGCGAATAATCCCGTTGAGATTAATATTGCTCACAGTGAACGCGAATACGGAGAATCGAAATATAATTTGCATAAGCTGATAAAGTTATTCATGAGCCTGATTAGGACAGCATATATAGCAAGGAGGAGAAAATAAAGTGAAGAGTGAAAAAAAGAATGCAGTTGTCTTTGCGTACAGTTCAGTAGGCTGTGAGTGCATGAATGTATTGCTGAAACGTGAAGACATAAAGATTAAACTAGTATACACGCATGAAGATGACCCGAATGAAAATCACTGGTTTGATTCAGTCTATGAACTTGCGAAGAAGAATAACCTGAACGTAAAGACAAATGAGCCTTATTATGACGAAGT
>JAFPWQ010000206.1 GCA_017394925.1 Synergistaceae bacterium | reverse complement strand
GGAATACGAATCGCTCTATGACATCGCAACCGACAACATCGAATCGATTCGCTATCAGGCACGCGAAGAAATAGCCATGAGAAAAATGTTAGACAGTGAAGGCTGCTGTGCATTCTCGAACACGTTCCAGGATCTTTACGGCATGAAGCAGCTTCCAGGAATTGCAACTCAGCACATGCTTGCATTGGGCTATGGCTACGGTGCAGAAGGCGACTGGAAAGTTTCAGGCATGACCGCAATAATCAAGTTCATGACTGAAGGCCAGAAGGGCGGCTCTGCATTCATGGAAGATTACACGTACAATCTTGCAGAGGGCAAAGAGTATAGTCTCGGTGCTCACATGCTCGAAGTGTGTCCGTCAGTAGCGGCGGCAAGACCAAGAATCGAAGTTCATCATCTCGGAATCGGCGACAGAGAAGACCCCGCAAGGCTCGTGTTTGAAGGCCATGAAGGCAAAGCAGTAGTCGTTAGCTTAATCGACATGGGCGGACGTTTACGCTTAATCTGTCAGGACATCGAATGCGTAAAGCCCATTCTCCCAATGCCGAATTTACCCGTAGCGCGCGTAATGTGGAAAGCACTTCCGAATCTTACGACAGGCCTTGAATGCTGGATACTCGCAGGAGGAGCGCATCATACTGTTCTTTCATATGACGTTGACGCAGAACAAATGCGGGATTGGGCGCGAATGATGGACATTGAATTTGTTCACATTGGAAAAGATACAACTGTTGAAGGTCTTGAACACGATTTATTTTTGTCTGATATAGCGTGGAAAATGAAATCATGTTAGAGAAATTAAGAGAAGAAGTTTACCGCGCAAATATGGAACTTCCTGAACGCGGCCTCGTTGTGTACACGTGGGGGAATGTCAGCGGCATTGACAGAGAAAAAGGTCTCGTTGTGATAAAGCCTTCAGGAGTTGAATATGACGAATTAACGCCTGATAAACTCGTCATCGTTGACCTGAATAATAATGTCATCGAAGGGAATCTTAATCCGTCATCAGATACGAAGACTCACGTTGAACTCTATAAATCATTTCCGGAAATCGGCGGCATAGTTCACACTCACAGTTCACATGCAGTAGCTTGGGCGCAGGCAGGCAAAAGCATTCCATGTTACGGAACGACACACGCAGATTATTTCTATGGGAGTGTTCCATGCACAAGAAATTTAACGCCCGAAGAAGTAAATGATGATTATGAACTCAACACGGGAAAAGTTATCGTTGAGACGTTCAGAAATTTGAACATTGACCCTGCAGCAGTACCGGCTGTGATATGCCGCAATCATGGCCCGTTCACGTGGGGAAAGAATGCAGAACAGGCCGTGTATCATGCGGTTATTCTTGAGGAAGTCGCGAAGATGGCAATGTTCACCGTAACGATTGATGCAAATGCAGAGAATGCTCCGCAGTACGTACTCGATAAACACTACTTACGCAAGCACGGAGCAAACGCATATTACGGTCAGAAATAACTAGCACGAGAATTTATACTCGATGAAGACTTTTATGGGCTGTCCGGCTCTGACTACACAATCAGGGAAGGACGGCTCATTTATTGCATTGGGGAACTGCTGACACTCAAGCGCAAAGCCGTCATAGTTGTTATAGAATGCTCCGTTTTTCCCTCTGCAATGTCCGATTGAATTCCCCGTGTAGAATTGTATCGCTGGCATGTCCGTACTCACATTGAGAGTTATTCCGCTTTCGTCTCCTTTGACGATTGCCGCAGGGGTCTTGTTGTCTGTGAGTTCAAAGCAGTGATCGTATCCTCCGTTAGCATGAATGATTTCGTCATTGTTGCTCAGAATTCCAGTTCCGATTTTATGATGCACTCTGAAATCAAAAGGCGTTCCCTCAACGCTTACTGTCGGTGCGAGTGCGAGAATGTGATCGTCAGCCTTGCAATATTTATCTGCATGAATGACGAGAGAATGATTCAGGATATTTCCGCGTCCGTGTCCGTTGAGATTGAAGTAATTGTGATTCGTGATGTTCGCAGGGCAGTCCTTATCGCATGAATACTCGCAGGCCATGCGTAAAGCTCCGTCAATGAATGTAACTGTAACATTCAGCGTGAAATTGCCGGGAAAACCGCAGTCTAAATCCGGGCTGTTTATCGTGAACGTAACAGAATCATCATGCGTCTCTGATTCAAATACTCTCTTCCTGAAACTTTGAGGGCCTCCGTGTAATGTGTTCGGGCCATTGTTGACCGGCAGGTGATAAGTTACACCGTTGAGCGTGAATCTTCCGTTTGCGATTCGATTCGCGTATCTTCCGACAGTCGCACCGAAGTTTCTCGTATCGGCTAAATACTCGGCGAGCGTATCATAACCGAGTGCAACATCGCGGATATTGCCGTCCTTGTCGAGAACGTTTAACTGAACGATTGCACACGCATATTCAGTTACGACTGCGCTTTGTCCCTTCTCATCAATGAACGTGTAATTGTATACGTTCTTTCCGTCGGGCATTGTTCCGAATAAACTTTTATGTACGGACATGAAATAAATACTCCTTTTTATGAATTGAATTTTGGATTATGCAAGTGTAACATAATAGGCACCCCAAAAACATTAAAATTTATATTCAGGAGGAAATTTTTCATGAAAAAAGTATTTCTTCTCACAGCAGCATTAGTTCTTCTTGCATTCGTAACAAGTGCAAGCGCAGATGTCGTTATTGCCTTCTCGCAGATCGGTCAGGAATCAGACTGGAGAACAGCAAACACTGATGACCTTCGCAAGGCTATCGAGAATCATCCGGGCTGGAAGTTAGTCTATGATGACGCACAGCAGAAGCAGGAGAATCAGATTAAGGCACTTCGCAATTTCATCACGCAGGACGTAAATTATATTCTGTTTACGGGCGTTGTCTCAACAGGATGGGATGAAGTCCTCAAGGAAGTAAACGAGGCAGAGATTCCGTTATTGCTGATTGACAGATTACCCGACTGTGCAGACAGAATCGATTACGTTGCGGCATTCGGCGGTGATTTCGTTGAAGAAGGACGCAGACAAGTTGCGTGGGCAGGCGAGTACATGAAGAGCATCGGCAAAGCTGACGCTGATGTGAATATCGTAATCATGGAAGGCACAACAGGCGCAAGTGCACAGACTGGACGCACTGAAGGCAACCTTAAAGCCCTCAAAGAATATCCGCACCTTAAGCTCGTGGGTCAGCAGTCAGGAAACTTCACACGCGCTGAGGGTCAGGCAGTCATGGAGAGCTGGCTGAAGTCTATCGAGAAGATTGATATTCTCATCGCACAGAATGATGATATGGCTCTCGGAGCAATTGACGCAATCAAAGCAGCAGGTAAAGTTCCCGGAAAAGATATTATCATCGTAGGCTGTGATTCAGTGAAGGCAGCTTTTGACGCAATCGTTGCAGGCGAAATGAACTGCACCGTTGAATGCACTCCCCTTTACGGCTCATTTGTCGTGAATGCAATTGAAGCTCTTGAACGCGGCGAGAAATTCGACAAGAGAGTCATTCATCCTGAAGAAGGCGTGTTCGACATGAACGGCGGTATTGATCTCGGAACAGTGAAGTCAATCAAGGCCGCAGATGTAATTGCAAGCCGTCAGTATTAATTTACGCTTATTGAATCATGCGCAGGGCATGGAGGCAAGAACAAAAACCTTCAGCCCTGTTTTTTTTTTTTTTGTGTGCGAAAGGAGGAAAATTAAAATTGTCGGAACTGTTAAGCATGAAGGGCATTACGATTCAGTTTCCGGGAGTTAAAGCTCTTGACGGTGTTGACTTCTCACTGAACGCAGGAGAGATTCATTCACTCTTGGGCGAAAACGGAGCAGGCAAATCCACGCTCATTAAGTGCCTCACGGGAGTTAATCACATGGACGGGGGCAAAATTTATCTTGAGGGTAAAGAGATAAGACCGTCAAGCCCAATGGAGGCAATCGAAACGGGAATATCTACGGTGTTTCAGGAAGTGAATCTATGTCCCAATCTGAGCGTCGCAGAAAATATTTTCGTGGGAAGACAGCCAATGAAACACGGACAAATTGACTGGCGCGAGATTAACAGACGGGCAGAAGAATTAATGTCGCGTTTTCATCTTGATATTGATGTTACGAGGCCGTTATCTTATTACTCAACCGCAGTTCAGCAGATGACATCTATAGCAAGAGCTGTAGACATCAAAGCAAAAGTGTTAATTCTCGATGAACCTACAAGCTCACTTGATGAGAATGAAGTGCAGTTACTCTTCAGCGTCATGAGAGAACTAAAAGCTAACGGAATGGGAATCATATTCATCACTCACTTCTTAGACCAGATATATGCAGTCTCGGACAGAATGACGATCTTGCGCAACGGTCATCTTGTGGGAACGTACAACATTGACGAACTCAGCAAGGTTGAACTCGTTACGAAAATGGTCGGCAAGGATATGGATGTGATATTCAATCTCAAACGCGCAGATGTAAAAGATGATTCAAAAATCACATTGCAGGCTTCACATATCGGCGACTCATCACACATCAAAGATATATCTCTCACGCTCAAAGAAGGAGAGCTGCTTGGCTTTGCGGGTCTTTTGGGAAGCGGAAGAACTGAAACAGCAGAGATGTTATTCGGAGCGAGTCGAATCGTTCAGGGTGAAATCATTCTTGACGGCGAAAAATTGAATCTCACTAAACCGTTTGACGCAATCAAAGCAAACATTGCCTTCTGTCCTGAAGACCGTAAACGCGACGGCATAATCGGAGATTTGAGCATACGTGAGAATATCATGCTTGCTGTGCAGTCAAGAAAGGGATTTATGAAGCCAATGACCAGACAGGAACAGACAGATCTAGCCAACAAGTATATAGCCCTGTTAGGTATTGCAACTCCTGACTGCGAAAAGAAAGCAGGCGAGTTATCCGGCGGAAATCAGCAGAAAGTTATTCTTGCCCGTTGGATGGCGGCTGAACCCAAAGTATTAATACTCGATGAACCTACAAGAGGAATAGACATAGGAGCTAAAGCCGAAATTCAAAGATTAATGCTTGAGATGTGCGGCTCTGGTGTGAGCGTTATATTCATAAGTTCAGAACTCGAT
>JAFPWQ010000205.1 GCA_017394925.1 Synergistaceae bacterium | reverse complement strand
GAAACGTGAAGACATAAAGATTAAACTAGTATACACGCATGAAGATGACCCGAATGAAAATCACTGGTTTGATTCAGTCTATGAACTTGCGAAGAAGAATAACCTGAACGTAAAGACAAATGAGCCTTATTATGACGAAGTGAAAAATGCACAGCCTGATGTGATATTCTCATTCTATTACCGTTCAATAATCGACATGAAGATACTTGACCTTGCACCGTTGGGAGCGTTCAACATGCATGGCTCATTGTTGCCTAAGTACAGAGGGCGTGCATGTGTGAACTGGGCGGTGCTTAACGGTGAGACTGAAACAGGAGTTACTCTTCATCACATGACGAAATACGCAGACAGAGGAAACATTGTAGCTCAGGAGGCAGTCCCAATCGGTGAGAATGAAACATCACACGAAGTATTCATGAAGATTATTCCTGCGGCAGGACGTGTATTATCACGAAGTCTTGATGATATATTATCGGATAATGCAGAAGGATTTGTACAGGATGAATCACTTGCAACGAAATTCGGAAGACGAAGACCCGAAGACGGATTAATTGACTGGTCAAAGAGTGCGCGTGAAATTCATAATCTGGTCAGGGCAGTCGCAAAACCTTTTCCGGGTGCATTCACGTATCATGACGGGCATAAAATTATGATCTGGAAGACACGAATAATATCTGACGTTAAAGACTCAAATACACCTGCAATAATAATCAGAACAAATGACGGAATACTTGAGGTGCTTGAATGGGAAGTAATATAAAACTTGCAATAAAAATAGACATAGACACATTGAGGGGTTATCTTGAAGGACTGCCGAAGTTACTTGACATTCTGAATGAAAATAAAATCAAAGCGTCAATATTTTTCTCAATGGGCCCGGACAATTCCGGCAAGGCATTGAGGCGAATATTCCGCAAAGGATTCATCAGCAAGATGTTACGCACGAAAGCACCGACAGCATACGGTATAAAGACATTATTTTACGGGACATTATTACCAGCCCCAATGATAGCGAATTCAAATCCTGATTTAATCCGCCGGGCAATCTATGAAGGCCATGACTGCGGCATACATTCATGGGATCATGTTTACTGGCAGGACAATTTGCCGAAATTAACTCGTGAGATAATCCGCAATGAATTTCACAAGTCAATGGAATTATACGAGAAAATTGCAGGTGAACGCGCAAAATCATGTGCAGCTCCGGGCTGGCAGGTTACATGTGATAGTCTCAGAGTGCAGGATGAACTTGATTTTGACTACTGCAGTGATGTCCGGGGCTATGCGCCTTTTATGCCTGAGCTTGACGGTGTAACATTCAGAACTCCGCAAGTGCCTTCAACATTGCCGACAATGGACGAAGTACTCGGTCTTGTTCCCCAAGAGAAGCTCAATGACTATTACATGAAGTTATTGCATGAGGGCTTGAACGTTCATACGATTCATACAGAGATGGAAGGCGGAATGATGAGTGAAGTATTCAGAGAATTTTTGAGCAGATGCAGTGATAATAATACAGAGTTCATGACACTTAGAGAGGCATTGAAGAATTCACAGCTTATACACTCGCGCATTGAAATGGGAGAGCTTAAAGGCCGTGCGGGGAAATTAGCGGTGCAGTTATAGAAGGAGAATTAGAATCAGGAATGAAGAAATTATCATACGGCCGTCAATGGATAAATGACGATGACATAGCCGAAGTAGTGAGAATATTACGCGGGGACTGGCTGACGATGGGCCCAACGGTTGAGGCGTTCGAGAAGAGACTTGCAGAATACGTTGGAATGAAACATGCAATAACATATTCATCAGGTACATCAGCCCTGCACGGAGCAATGAATGCCGCAGGATTACACGATGGTGATTATGCGATCACGACAGCAATGACATTTGCGGCAACGTCAAACAGCGTAATTTATACTGGAGCGACTCCAATATTCGCCGACATTGACCCGTGTACTTTATGCCTTGATGTTACGAAAGCCGAATCACTTGCAAGAGAATATGCCGGAAAAATCAAAGCAATAGTGCCGGTTAGCTTTGCAGGTTATCCATTGGACATGAAAGCATACAGGAAGATTGCGAATGAGAATAACGCGGTCTTAATTGAAGATGCGAGTCATGCATTAGGTCATGACAGAAAAGAATTCGCCGACATGATGACTTTGAGCTTTCACCCCGTAAAGCACATAACGACAGGTGAAGGGGGAGCAGTCCTCACGAATGATGACACATACGCAGAGAAATTAAAGCATTTCCGCAATCATGGCATGTATGAAAAACAAATGCATGAACTCGGCTATAATTACAGGCTTTCAGAAATACATTGCGCATTGGGATTAAGTCAGTTAAAGCGAGTTGATGCGTTTATTGCAAGACGCAGAGAATTAGCCGCATTATATCTCAGTCAGTTATCGGGAGTTGAGAACATAAAACTTCCGCCGTCAGATAAAAATCATGTGTGGCATATCTTCGCACTTCAGGTTGAGAGTAATTTACGTGATGAACTTGCAGAATATCTTCGTGAGCATGATATTAACCCCACAACGCACTATAAGCCTGTGCCGTTAATGCCGTATTACCGTGAGAGATTCGGCTTTAAGTCCGGTGATTTCTCGGAAGCTGAAAAGTATTATGAGCAGGAAATATCATTGCCGTTATACCCGTTAATGGAAGATTCAGATGTGAAACGCGTAACGGAATGCATAAAAGAATTTATGATTAATTTATGATTAAGGAAAGGTAATAAACAGTTGAGAGTTTTTATTTTAGGAGCAGGCGGTTTTATCGGGACACATTTAATCGAAAAGCTGTTAAATGATTCAGATTATGAAGTAAGCGCATTCGACATCAACACAAGCAGACTTGAGAAATTCACGGGCAATCCAAGATTCACATGTTACACAGGGGATATTTTCACAGAGACAGAATATATACGTGAGCAGGTAAAAATCAGCGATATAGTACTGCCTTTTGCGGGGGTAGCAATGCCGTCGTATTATCTTTCGCATCCGTTATGGACGTTTGAGCTTGACTTCGAGCAGAATCTAAAAGTTGTCCGAATGTGTTCGGAGTATGGCAAGCGTGTAATATTCCCTTCGACATCAGAAGTATACGGCATGTCAGACGGTTCATCAGATTTAGACGAGGAAGAAAGCCCGTTAGTATTGGGACCTGTGAACAAAATGCGCTGGATCTATTCATGCTCAAAGCAGATGATAGACCGCGTAATCACTGCATACGGTCAGGAGAAGGGATTGCAGTATACGTTATTCAGGCCGTTCAACTGGATAGGTCCCGGACTTGATACCATGAATGACGCAAAAGAACATCGCGCACGTTCAGTAACGCAGATAATCTATGATGTGTTACACAGGGGCGAGGTTAAACTTGTGGGAGGCGGAGAACAGAGACGCAGCTTTACATGGATAGGCGACGGGATAGACGCGTTAATGCTGATACTCAAGAACGAAGGCGGCCATGCAGATAGTCGCATATTCAACATAGGCAACCCAAATAACAATTATTCGATTCGCGAACTCACAGAGATAATAATAGACGAGATGAAAAAATTTCCTGCATTCAGACAAAAGGCCGAAAGCGTGAAACTCGTAACTGTAACACCTGAAAGCTATTACTCAAACGGATATGACGACACGAAAAACCGCGTACCTTCAATCAATAATATCATGTCTCTCGGCTGGCACCCGACAATAACATTGCGTGAAGCCGTGAATATGACTCTGAGGGCATATCATGAATAACATGACTAAGAGAATATTTTGCGTTCTTGCAGTAATACTCGTTGTGTATGTCTATTTTGCCGGGCTTGGTGATTACGGATTTCTTGACCCTGACGAGGGCAGATATTCAGAAATACCCCGTGAAATGATTGAATCAGGAGATTATATTACGCCGAGATTAAATTACGTGAAGTATTTCGAGAAGCCCATACTGCATTACTGGTTCACAGTTGCGGCCTTCAAATTATTCGGGCAGAATGAATTTGCCGGAAGATTAACGCCTGTATTGCTTGGTCTGCTTGGCTGTGCAGTAACATCATGGCTTGCATATATCATAACGCGTAATAAATCTGCCTCTTTCGTGTCTGGCATGATATTAGCCTCTTCAACATTATGGTACGGCATAGCGCACATCAACATAACGGATATGACGCTGACATTCTTTTTCACGTTCTCGTTGTTATGCTTCAGATTATGGGTTAATGACGTGAGCAAAAAATTCTGGTTAATCATGTTTTATATTTCAATGGCACTCGCAGTATTAACTAAAGGCTTAATCGGTGTGGTTCTTCCGGGCGGAATAACAGTAATATATGCGCTGCTTACACGTCAGGGCAAAAAAATTTTATCACGAATATTTTCTCCCACAGCGATAATTATATTCTTAATCGTAAATTGCATCTGGTTTATACCCGTGTGCATGGCCAATCATGATTTCTTTTACTTTTTCTTTATCCGCGAGCATTTCCTGAGATATACGACAACGATTCACGACCGTTATCAGCCGTTTTATTGGTTCATTCCGATATTACTTGCCGGATTAGTGCCGTATACGGGAATGTTATATGATTCGTTCATGGCCATGCTTGGCAAATGCAGATTAATCGCTAAGTCCGACGGAATATTTTTAGGCTTATGGTTCTTCATTACGTTCATATTCTTCTCATTCTCTGATTCAAAACTCGTAACGTATATATTGCCGTGTTTCCCTCCGTTGGCAATATTAGCAGGCGCATCATTATCATCATTTGAAGGCAGAGAATTTAAGCGTTTCATAACAATCAATGCAGTAATATTAATTCCATTGGCATTAACGGGAATAATCTGGCCTTTATTCACAGATGACACTGACGTAATAGCAATGAGAATTCCTGCGTTAAGTCTTGCGGTCATGCTTTTAGTCTTCACTGTCTCAACATTTATTCTCATGCATAACAAACATGCACTCTTTATCACATGCATACTGGGAGTACTTACTATGTATTCAGCTTCAGGGGCATTCATAGTTGAGGGCAAATTATTATCGCATAAAGAGGCCGCCGCAGTCATAAAGACGTATGAGCCTGACGAAGTTATAGTATTCCAGAAATTAATGCAGGGAATGAATT
>JAFPWQ010000204.1 GCA_017394925.1 Synergistaceae bacterium | reverse complement strand
CGGTATCACTTGATGAAAATGAAAACGCACTTGTGATTCTGAATCAAACGAAACTTCCGAATGAAATCGAAATCCTTCACCTTAAGACTCAAAATGAAATCTGGAACGCAATATATAAATTACAGGTCAGAGGAGCACCGGCAATCGGAATAGCGGCGGCCTTCGGGTTATATCTTGCGGCCATGAAAATAGAATCAGATGATTATGATTCATTCATGAAGGAATTACGCGAGGCAAAAAATTATCTCAATTCATCCAGACCAACAGCAGTAAATTTATCATGGGCATTAAACAGACTCGAACGTGTAGCAATGAATCACAAAGATAAACGCATTCCCGAAATCAAAGAGTTAATGCGGAGAGAAGCAATTGCGATTAAGAACGAAGACATTCAAATGTGCAGGCAAATCGGTGAACATGGCCTGACGTTAATACATGACGGGGACGGGATATTAACTCACTGTAACGCCGGACAGCTTGCGACATCGAAATACGGAACGGCATTAGCACCCATACATCTGGGACGTGAACGGGGAATGAATTTTCACGTTTATTGTGATGAAACGCGCCCGCTCTTACAGGGTGCAAGACTTTCAGCATTCGAGCTTCACGCTGACGGTGTTGATACGACTCTGATATGCGACAACATGGCCTCGCAGGTAATGAAAAACGGCTGGGTTAATGCGGTCTTCGTTGGCTGTGATAGAGTTTCAGCTAACGGTGATGCATGTAACAAGATAGGCACGTCAGGACTTGCGATTATGGCCAGGCATTACGGGATTCCGTTTTATGTTTTAGGCCCGACATCTACAATTGATATGAGCATTCCAACGGGAAAAGATATAGTGATTGAGGAACGCAAGCCCGAAGAGATAACCGAAATGTGGTACGAGAAACGAATGGCCCCCGAAGGAATCAAAGTATATAACCCTGCATTCGATGTTACAGACCATGAGCTTATCACGGGAATAGTAACGGAGTTCGGGATATTGAGACCGCCTTATGAAGAGAGCCTGAAAAAATATTTGAGCTTAAGCAAAATAATCAGCAGAATTAAAGTTGCAAAGTGTGAGGCCGATAACTAACACGTGAGGGCATGGAGGCCATAACAAGCAAGGGAATGCGGCACAAAATGAAAATGGATAACATAAAAAAATTTGAGAGACGAGGATTTTTGCCAGAACAATCCCGTTTGCAGGAGGCTTAAGATACAATGAGGATATATCACAACATACCGGCACTCACAGCGTATAATTCGTTGAACTCGACGAATACCGCAATGGAGAAGTCGATTCAGAAACTTTCAACCGGCTTAAGAATCAATTCGGCGGCAGATGATGCAGCAGGCTTTGCGATAAGTGAGAAAATGCGTTCGCAGATTTCCGGCCTTGAAATGGCAATCAGAAACACACAGGATGCGACATCAATGCTTCAGGTAGCAGAGGGTGCATTAGGCGAGACGAACTCAATGCTTCAGAGAATGCGCGAACTTGCGGTGCAGGCATCAAATGATACGCTTACATCACAGGACAGAAGTTATATTCAGCTTGAAATCAATCAGCTTGAAGATCAGATAGACAGAATCGCAAAGACAACACAGTTCAACAAGAAGAGACTGCTTGACGGCTCAAGTGCAGGCATAACATCATCAAGCAATCAGAGCGTGAAAGTTTATGTTCGCGGCTCACTTAGAGAGATCGACCAGTTCGGACAGAAGAAATCATTTGAGGGCAACTATAAAATCACGGTCAATGTTGATCCTTCGCAGACGGGGCAGGGACAGGTTCAGAAGTCAGCAGTCATGACGATAAAGCACCCGAATGTAGTAACGGATGTAGTAACGAATAACGGCATTCAGAAAGTAGCAGTAGATGATATTCCTGCAGGAAATTACACAGTTAATGCGGTTTCAGCGTCAGAAGGTGCAGTTCTTACAGGTTTCTATAATGCAGGTTCAGCAGACGATGCTACAGCAGCAACAGCAATCACAGCAGATGTCAACGGCAACACAGCGAACGCAAGTGTCCTGTTTGAAGTTGTATCGAAGACTGATGACAGCGTAACACTGAGGGCAACATCAAATGTTCTCACGACAGACGGAAATGTTGCGAATTACCTTGAAGATTCAATTATCCTGACAACAACGAGTACGTCAAAAGATATAGGCGACAAGCTGGGCTTAGGTGCTGAAGACTCATGTACGCTCACTCTCAGCGATTTGTCGAGCGTTGAAGTTGGAACAAAATTTGTCTATAACTTTACAGCAGGCGGCGGCGATATAGGCGTTCAGGTTTCAGCAGATCAGGATCAGTACTGGCCTGACAAATGGGGTACGTGGGAAGATACAAGCACAGATCCTGCGACTGAGATAACAAATGCTGTTACCTGTGATGATTCAGGAAACTATGATAATGCATCTGCAAATCCTGTAACATACGGGCTTAATTTCCAGGACGCAGACGGAAATGAAGTGCTGAAAAACAAAGAGATTCACTTCCGCAATTTCTACATCAACGGCGACAACGGCAAAGTCTATGAGGGTGATGTTATCCTCACCACAAATGACGACTTCGACAGCAGCAGTGCTAATGTCCCGTCAGCAGGCGACAAGCTCGCATCATTTACGGCGGCATATATCGGCAAGACGGCAACGCTTGACACCAAACTCCGCGACCTCAATGTATTCTGGAATTCATCGGGTGTATTCATGCTTGATACTCCTCAGACGATAACGATCAATCAGGGAGACGGCAAGAGTACATCAATCACGATCTACGGCACGGATACGATTCGTGAGCTTCAGGCAAAATTCAATCAGGCAATCGGAACGGACTTAGGTCAGGCACAGTATGTTGACGGTGCAGGTTCAAGCAATTTCTGTTCGTTCGTTGAGCAGGGCAGTGAAGATGTACAGGGTCTCGAAACAGTTCCGGGCACGTTCATATTCAGGTCAATCCTTCCGGGTTCAAACGGTGATTTGACGTTCACGGGCGATGAGGATTTAATCAACACATTTGCGCTTAACGTTGTGAAAGAAAGTTCAACGGCGGCATTCAGGGCATCAATCTATGACGCTCACACGGGAACGCCCATTGCAACGAACGTAAAAGTCTCGGACAACAAATTAATCGGTGTTCTTCATCCGAACGTGGACATTGAATTTGACGCCACAGCAAACATCAAAGCCACATGGAGCGAGCAGGAGAAGAATTTCATCCTTGAGCCTGATGAAACCACATACGAGTCAATTATTCACCTTGTGGACAGCTCGACAATCTTCCAGATCGGCGCAAACGAAGGTGAAGACATCGCAATAGACATCGGCAACATGTCAGCGGGTTCACTCGGCGTTACGAATATCAACGTTACGACCAGAGAATCAGCCTCGAAGGCTATCGGCATGATCGATGCGGCAATCAACAAGGTATCATCTCAGCGTGCAAAGATCGGCGCATACCAGAATGCACTCGAGTACACAAGCGAGAACCTGACCACGACCATGACCAACCTGACAGCGGCAGAGTCCAGAATAAGAGACGCAGACATGGCACAGGAAATGATGAACTTCGTGAAACTTCAGATTCTCAACCAGAGCGGCACATCAATGCTTGCACAGGCGAATCAGCTTCCGCAGTCAGTGCTCAGTCTGTTACAGGGCTAAATATAAATTCGCACATAACGGCAGAAATTTTCTTTCAACATATAAAACTCCAACCCATAAATAGATCCGGTTTAATCGCCGGGTCTTTTTTATTGCACGCATATTTTCACGTATCTTGTTGTATAATTACTGCATACCAGAAATTTTTTTAGTAAAACAGGAGGAATTTTTTATTATGGCTGTACGAGTTGCAATTAACGGATTCGGACGCATTGGCCGTCTCGCATTCCGTCAGATGTTTGGTGCAGAAGGCTATGAAGTCGTAGCAATCAATGATCTTACCAGCCCTGCAATGCTTGCTCATCTGCTCAAGTATGACACTGCACAGAAAGGTTACTGCGGAGTAATCGGTGAGAACAAGCACACAGTAGAAAGCAAAGAACCAGTATTTGAAGAAGACGGAAAGACCGTAAAAGTTCCCGGATCAATCACAGTTGACGGAAAAGAGATCACGATTTATGCAGAGCCTAAAGCCGCAAATCTTCCGTGGAAAGTTCTTAACGTTGACGTAGTTCTTGAGTGCACTGGATTTTACACGTCAAAGGCAAAAGCTCAGGCTCATATCGACGCAGGAGCACGCAAGGTTGTTATCTCAGCACCGGCAGGAAATGACCTTCCTACAATCGTCTATAACGTCAATCACAAGACACTTAAGCCTTCAGACACAATCATTTCGGCGGCATCATGCACAACTAACTGCCTTGCGCCCATGACAAAGGCACTTAATGACGCATTCCCGATTCAGAGCGGTATCATGACAACAGTACATGCTTACACCGGCGACCAGATGATTCTTGACGGCCCTCACCGCAAGGGAGACCTTCAGAGAGCGCGTGCTGGTGCAGCTAATATCGTACCGAACTCAACAGGCGCAGCAAAGGCAATCGGTCTCGTTATCCCTGAACTGAACGGAAAATTAATCGGTTCTGCTCAGCGTGTACCAGTATT
>JAFPWQ010000203.1 GCA_017394925.1 Synergistaceae bacterium | reverse complement strand
GATGTGCGATGTGCGATGTGCGATGTGCGATGTGCGATGTGCGATGTGCGATGTGCGATGTGCGATGTGCGATGTGCGATGTGCGATGTGCGATGTGCGATGTGCGATGTGCGATGTGCGATTATACACGTTTACACTCATTGCGTCAAGCTCCTTTTGAAATATTTTTTTTTGAAACCCGAAGTATTATAACATTAGCTGTGTTCAAAAATTTTTAGGGTATAATCAACTCACAGAACACATTAATAATAAGAAAAAAATTTTTACGGCAGGGAGGAATTTATTTTATGCGTATAAAATTTTTACGTTTGCTCCTAATCGTTATGCTGCTTTCCTTCGCTTATGAATCATTTGCAGCATCTCCGAACATAATCGAGAATGACCAGCCTCATGTAGGAGAACAGGTTGTGCTTTCAGTTGAGACATCGCAGATACCGTCAAACGGATCTGTTGAATGGTCAGTGAGTCCGACGACAGGACTTAATCCCGACAGAATTTTACTCAGGGCAGGAGGACGTGAATGTGCATTTACACCTCTGGACACTGAGCCGGTAAGAGTCATTGCATCATTCGTTGACAGGAACGGCAATGTTATATCGAGTACAGAGAAGCTGATTACCCCGAAAGAATTTCAGATTGATGTTGCCGTAGTTATTGAGAGACCATTAACTTTATGGAATGCATCTAAGCGTTCAGATTATGTGTTAAGCGCAGAGGTCTTAATGGCAGCTTCACCGATAAGAGTACGTGCATCATTAAATCCTCCGTTTAAAGGACAGCACAAATTCACGTGGGTATCAGATGCGGCGACTGCGATCATGAGTCAGGACAACGATGATATTATCATAAGGCGCGGGACAATCGGCGAGAGTGAAATATCAGTAACGGCATTCAATGCGTCAGGCACGAAATTAGGAAGCGGAGAAGGAAAAGTGAGCATTACACTTCCTGTATCGGCATACAATGACTCGAATAATGACCGTGAAGCATGGCAGAGCTGGCAAAGAGCACAGGCATTATGGGAGAGCAAAAATTATTCTGAGGCAGTAGAGCTTGCAAAGAGAGCAAGTAATCTTTCACCCAGAGACTCTGAAATCTCAGAAGGATTAAGAGCCATGAACACGAACTATGCGAGATTCACGAAGGCACAGAAATTACGCAATGATGCTGAAGTCTTTGACAGCAAGAATCAATTTGAAGATGCATTAAGGAATCTCAGAGCCGCACAAGTTATATGGCCTCTTGATGACGGAGCCGAGACTATTCAGATTGAAGAAGAGAGAGTGAATCATCAGAGATTAATACAGCAGCAGGCTAACTGGTTACGTGATACAGCGAGCGCATACGACAATGAGAACATGTACGAAGAAGCTCTTGAATATTACGCAAAGAGCATAGCAGTCATGTCATCAGATGCAGTATCAGACAGAATAGAGCGCATACGTAACAGGCTTACACTCATTGCAGACGCGGATCGTTATGCAGGCGAGGGGAATTCGCTTGAGCGTGAAGGAAAGTTAGAGGAGGCACTGAATCGTTACGGCGCAAGTGTGCAGAGCAATCCTGACGCTACACTGAGACAGCACATCGAAGAACTGCAGAGCGTGATTCAGAGACGTGAAAGACAAGCCAACGCGTTATACCGTGAAGGAAGAGACCTTCAGAGACGGAATAACAATCAGGAGGCATTAAAGCGTTACCGTGAGAGCATGAACGTCTGGGAAAATGACAATGCTCGTCAGGGTATTCAGCAGTTAAGAAATACACGGCTTGCACCTGATACAGTTATTCGGGGCCCTGAAGATTTTGGAATCGGAACACGAATCGATGCTCAGAAAATCATGCAGGAAGCAGATGAATTATACGCACAGGGCAATCTTAACGGAGCTGCTGCACTTTACAGAAAGGCACTTGCAATATCACCTTCAGATGAAATGCGGAAATGGGTAGCAAAACTTGATGACGCGATTAAAGAACGTGATTCAGTCATTGCAGCAAATAAGCAGATCAGCGAAGCAAACGCATTATTCAAAGCAGGCAAGAAAAAAGAAGCACTTGATTTATACCGTCAGAGTCTGAATACCCATAAGAATGCAGAGATAGAAGACTTCATCAGGAGGCAGGGAAACACGAAATGATAACGATAGGCTTCTGCAATCTTAAAGGCGGAGTAGGAAAGACTACAGCATGTCAGAATATCGCGGCCGCACTTGCGAACATGGGAAAGAGAATCGCGGTTATCGATATGGATCCTCAAAGCAATTTGAGCGCAGGTTTTGGTCTCACACTCTCGCCTGAAGATCCTCAGGTTTTCGATCTGCTCACGAACCGGGCATCATGGGATGATATTATCCTGATTAAAGAAGATATTGACATTATTCCAAGCTCCTTGAGTCTGGTCATGGCAGAACTGAATCAGGAAGGCCCTTTGAGCGATAATCATGTGCTTCGTGATGCACTGAGCAAACTTGATTCTGATCGTTACGATTATATTTTCATCGACAGTCCGCCTCAAATGGGAATGTTTACGCGTAATGTATTAGGTGCATGTAATAAAATCATTGTGCCTATGGACGGAGGATTTTACAGTCTTGTGGGATTGCGTCTGCTTGACAGTGCTATGCCTGTTCTCAGGGAAAAAATAAATCCTGAGCTTGAAATTTTCGGGATACTCATGACTAATTACAATGCGAGGCTGTCTATCTCCCGTGAAGTTCATGATGAAGTCAAAAAATCATTCGGTGCTGTCCTGTTTGAGAGCTGGATACGTCCGAACGTGAGCATAGTTGAAGCGTCAAGTATGGGAGTATCGGTCTTAAAGCATTCGCCTAAATCAAAAGGTGCAGAGTGCTATAACGAAGTCGCCGCCGAATTCCTGAAAAGAATGAATGATACTGCACTTCCAGTTAAGCGCAATGATAGTTCAGGTGATACTTCAAAGCCGGACGATTCACCCGGAAAGACGAATCACGAATCACTTCATGTTACGCGTAATGATTCTGCAGATGCTAATGACACAGCACTTCCTGTTATCGGTGAAGACAGTGTGAATTATGACGATGTGAAAATCGAAAGTGATTCCGAAATGCTGAAGAAAGAATTTGCTCCCGTTGAAGCACCTGCTGAAGTTCCG
>JAFPWQ010000202.1 GCA_017394925.1 Synergistaceae bacterium | reverse complement strand
GCATACATCCGTTAGATGCCCTGAAGGAAGGCAGAAGGCTTTTATCGCTTCTCGACATTTCAACGATATGGGACGCGACTCACAAGACTAATATATTCCCCGTGAAAGGCAAGATACCCGAGCATAAAGAGAAACTACTGAAACGCATTGATGATGTGATTCTGGAAATTGAATCAGGCGACATAAAACAGTATGAATTAAAACGCTGGCGGAAATGGGGAACAGAATAATAATTGATGATATAATAACTGCATTCACGACAATAAAATAAAACATGAAAGGCTTTTAATCCCTACATGAATCTAGTACTTCATAACATCTTATTCTGAAAATGACGGCTTAACGAATCCCGGTCGGGGTTCTCATGTGAGCTTTGCATAATGGACGCTCTGAAACATAAAAAGTTTCGGGGCGTTTTTTATTGTCGGAATCTTTTCATAATAACAATCAATTCATTTTATATTATTTCACAGGAGGTTATATTTCTATGGACGAACTGTTAAAGCAGGTATCAGACGCTAACGGTTTTCTCTGGGGCACAAGTTTTTTGATTCCGCTTTTATGCGGCACAGGTTTATTTTTCACGTTGAGACTCGGATTCGTTCAGATCTCAAAGTTCGGTGCTGCCTGCAAAAAATTATTCGGAGATTTCTCATTGTTCGGTGAGGCTGCCGGCAAACATGGAATGAGTTCATTTCAGGCACTCGCAACGGCAATAGCTGCACAGGTCGGAACAGGCAATCTCGCAGGAGCAATGACTGCATTAGTCTCAGGAGGACCGGGGGCGATATTCTGGATGTGGGTTGCGGCGTTCTTCGGAATGGCCACGAATTTCGCCGAAGCATGTCTCGCACAATTATATCGTGAACGTGATGAAACAGGTCAGATTGTCGGAGGTCCTGCATATTATATTTCGCGGGGACTGGGCAATAACGCAGTCTCAAAATTCATGGCTGGATTCTTTGCTGTCTCAATCATACTTGCACTCGGATTCATGGGCAACATGGTACAGGCAAATTCAATCAGTGATGCATTCAACGGTGCATTCGGCTGGGACGTTAAGATTGTCGGAGGAGTTCTCGCAGTCATAGCAGGATTAATCTTCATCGGAGGCGTTAAACGAATCGCATCAGTAACCGAAAAACTCGTTCCCATCATGGCCATAATGTATATTGTTGTCGGACTCGTATTAATCATCATGAACATCTCACATCTTCCGTTAGTGTTCAGCGAGATATTCTCATGTGCATTTGCGCCTCGTGCAGTGTGGGGAGGAATGGCAGGTGTAGCAGTTTCACAGGCAGCACGTTACGGAATTGCGCGCGGTCTCTTCTCCAATGAGGCCGGAATGGGTTCAACTCCTCACGCACATGCAGCAGCTCAGGTGAGTCATCCCGTTGAGCAGGGCATACTCGGAATCATTGCAGTATTCATTGATACGTTTGTTGTTCTGAACATCACGGTCTTTACTGTCATGTCGTCAGGAATTCTCGAAAACAATTTTGCTGAGGGCGGCGCAAATCTCAAGGGCATATCATTAGTGCAGGCGGCATTTGCGAATCACTTCATGGGGTCATGGGGCTATCCGTTCATCGCAATCTGTCTTTTATTCTTCGCGTTCTCAACTGTCATCGGCTGGTACTATTTCGGTGAGACTAATATACGTTATCTTTTCGGTGCAAAAGGTCTCCTTCCGTATCAGATTCTCGTTATGGTCTTCATATTCACCGGAAGCGTACTCAAAATTGATTTAGTGTGGGAACTCTCAGATTTCTTTAACGGCATAATGGTTATCCCGAACTTAATCGCGATATTATTACTCAGCAATAAGGTTGCCAGATTGCTCAAGGAATATAACGAGGGCATACCTTACGACAAAGAAAAATTTTTGAATAGCTGAATCTGGTATAATCATAATAACAAAAAGACCCTGAACGAAGGATACAAGAGAGAGCCAAAAATAAAATCAGGCCGCCGAAGGTGCAAGCGCAAAATCAAAGCGTGAAACTCTCAGGCAAAGAAAATTGTATCTGGACAGGACTCTGAAGCCTCTTGCATACATGGCAACAGACACAGAAAAATGTTCGGAGGGGTTAATGAAAAATGTACAGGCTCATCACTAATAATCCGGCACTTTATCACGGCATCAGAAACTCAGAACTCATTGAAGGCTCATCGCTTGATGTTCTGATTCATGTGCGCAGTCTTGTGCATTTGGGTTCACTCGTATTAACTCACCCTCTTTGCGGCAATCTCAGACCGAATCATCAGCCGTTCAGATCCGTAATAGTTGATGAAAAAAACGGTCTCGCAGATTTGGATTCACTCTCATTAATCGAAGAAGCTGTGCGTGTATATCAGTCATGCAGATTAATTTTGCCTGATGAACTCGATGAATCAACCCGAAATGATTACGCGTATATAGATTCAGAATTAATGAGAGAGAGCTTAGAGCAGTATGGTCTGATGAAAAATACAGATGTAAAAGCTGCTCCATTGTTGTTAATGCAGAAGGAGGTATTAAATTGAAACTTGAATTGCATAAACTGAGCGTAAAATCTCTGAAGTTCGGAGACAAGACCGCCTTTAATGACGGAACGCTCACGGTGAACAAGGCAGAACTTCTTGAATTAATCTCGGAAGATTCGTTACTGGGAAAACATATTGATGTTGACATTGCGATGCCCGGCGAGAAAACTCGAATTATGCCCGTGAAAGATGTAATAGAACCCCGCTGGAAAATCGAAGGAAGCGGCCAGGTCTTTCCGGGAATGATAAGCGATGTTGAAACTGTCGGCGAAGGAAAAACACTCGTATTATCCGGCTGTGCAGTGTTGACCGCAGGAAAGCTCGTAAGATTTCAGGAAGGTATTATCGACATGTCCGGGCCGGGCGCAGATTACACACCGTACTCTAAGACATGCAACGTAGTACTCGTTCTTGAACCTTCAGACCCGAATATGGACAAGCACGATTACGAGAAAGCATGCAGGCTCGCAGGACTGAAAGCGGCAGCATATCTCGCGAAATCATGTGCAGATTCAGATTCAGATTCAAAGATTGAGACATACGAGTATGCAGATATTCGTACAGGCATGAATTCACTTCCTGAACTCCCCAAAGTAGGCTATCTCTATATGCTTCAGACTCAGGGATTGCTTCATGATACGTATCTTTACGGCGTTGATGTTAAGCGCATACTTCCGACAATCATATCGCCTCTCGAAGTGATGGACGGAGCAATCGTATCTGGAAATTGTGTGAGCGCATGTGATAAGAACAGTACGTATTCGCACCTGAATAATCCGGTTATTGCTGACATGCTGAAGAGGCACGGAAAAGATTTTAACTTTGTGGCCTGCATAGTTACGAATGAGAATGTTACCCTTGCAGACAAACGCAGAAGTTCAAGTTATGCGGTCAAACTTGCACATATGCTTGGCCTTGACGGAATCGTAATCACAGAAGAAGGCTTCGGCAATCCTGACGCAGATTTAATCATGAACTGCTGGAAGGCAGAAAGACTCGGAATCAAAACGGCATTATTGACTGATGAATACGCCGGGCAGGACGGAGCATCACAATCACTTGCTGATTCATGTCCTGAAGGCAACGCGTGTGTAACTGCTGGCAATGCGAACGAAGTCATTCATCTTCCAGTAATGCAGAAGGTCATCGGCTATGCGGAAGAAGCAAACGTAATTGCAGGAGGCTGGAACGGATCACTTGCTGAAGACGGAAGCATAACGGTTGAGCTTCAGGCTAT
>JAFPWQ010000201.1 GCA_017394925.1 Synergistaceae bacterium | reverse complement strand
TGATGATTCAAAAACTATGCTTGTGATAAGCGAGGCGGGAATAGGCAAGAGAATCGAATACAACGAGATGATGCCTCATCACAGGTCAACAGGCGGAATTAAAATAATGAATCTCACAAACAGAACCGGGAAACTTGCGGGCTGTCTTGCGATGAATGACTCAGATGAACTTGTCATAATCACATCAAAAGGCATGGTAGTACGTACACCCATAAAGGGCATAAGGTTACTTGGCCGTTCTGCAACAGGGTTTATTATTATCAGACTTAACGAAGGAGATTCAGTTGCGGACTGCAGCATAGCAAAAAGTTCAGATAGTGAATCAGAATCCGAAAGTGAATCAGAGAATGCAGATATACCTGAAGATTTGAGCATAAATTTTGAGAGTGAGACTTTATGATATGAAACTTGCAAGAGACGGAATACCAACGATAATGTTTTTGCTTTTATGTACGTGTGCATTTGCGTTTATTTCATGGATACCTGCGTTAATCATGCTTGCACTGTCATTAATAGTGATATGGTTCTTCAGAGACCCCGAACGCAAAGCCGAATACAAAGACGGACATTTTTTCTCTCCTGCTGACGGAAAAGTTGTAGAGATAGCAGAAGCCTCGCATGAATTTACTGGGAAGGCCATGAAGATAGGCATCTTTATGAATTTATTCAGTGTTCATGTAAACAGAGCACCGTGTACAGGCCGTGTTGACTATCTTGAATATGTGCCAGGAAAGAAAATCGCGGCATTTTCACCGAAGGCAAGCGAAATCAACGAGAGATTTTACACGGGGTTATCTACGCAATGGGGGCCTGTTATGATGACACAGATAGCAGGACTTGTAGCACGTCGCATAGTGTGCAGATTAAAGCGCGGAGAGATTCTTGAATCGGGACAGCGTTACGGAATGATAAAATTAGGCTCAAGGGTTGATGTTTATCTTCCGCCTGATATAGTAGTAAAAGTGAAGACCGGCGATAAAGTGAAAGCCGGAGAAAGTCTGATAGGAGTGATAGCACAGTGAAATTTTTTCTCAAAAGAAGACGTAAAATCGGGTGTAAGCCTATGGAATTCAAACATATACTTCCTAACATGGTAACAAGCGGAAATTTATTATGCGGATTATTCTCGTTAATTCTCGTTCTTCATGGAAGAATCGTACCGGCCGCATGGTTAATATTCTTTGCGGTAATATTCGACGGCTTTGACGGAAAAGTCGCGCGTATGCTCGGAGGCGGATCACAGTTCGGACTTGAATTTGACAGTCTTGCGGATCTGGTGAGCTTTGGAGTTGCACCGTCAATTTTGCTTTATCATGTTTCAATGAGAAGTCTGTATATTATCGGAGCAGCTGCTGCTGTATTCTTTGCATTATGTGTAGCATTGAGGCTCGCGAGGTTTAACGTTGTTCATGTGCCCGGACCTTTTCAGGGGCTTCCGTGTCCTGCAGGCGGATTATTCGTTTCGTCATTCGTGATTTCAGGTTTGAATTTGCCTTCATGGGTTATGCTTATCGTTTTAGTGTGTACAGGGCTGTTAATGATTTCGAGTATTCCCTATGCGAACATGAAGAAGCTGACGAAAAAGAGTGCGAATAAGACGAAATGCTTTGCGTTGCTTTCACTTTTTGCATTATCGTTTGTCTTTCTTAAGAGACATGCGCCGTTGTTCTTATTCACGATGTATATTGTGAGCGGACTGATTCGCTTTGACTGGGGACAATGGTTATTGAGGCCTGAAGCACGAGACGAAGCAATAGACACGAAACACTGAGAAAATTATTTTGCAGGCTCGCAGAAAAAATGCGGGTCTGTTTTTTTATGGCCTGTAAATTTTTTTCGCCCGTGAATCCTTCTTTAATTTCTCCTGTTTCCTGTATGCATTCTCAAGTGCACGCACAAGTTCACCCCATCGTTTTGACCATGCAATTTCAGCCTTGCACGGCGAATCATATCCGGGCTTATCGACAGCGTTAATATCTTTCGGGCTTTTATACACAGTGAAACTATCACCGTCAAACGAAACCGAAGAGCCGTCATCAAATGGGATATATACTCTCATGTCCGGATTTTCACTTTCAGGGGCAGCTTTGCACTCATCACGATTGCATCTTCACCGTTGGAATAATAACCGCGTCTGACTTTCTCAGTGATGAATGACATATTATTATACAGAGCAATAGCCGGAGAATTTGATTTGCGGACACGGAGCATTAATCTTCGGAAATTAAGATACATAGCACAATCGCTTACGGCCAATAATAACTGCGTGCCGATTCCCCTTCTCTGAAAATTTTTATCGATGATTAATGACATCAAAACGCCTCTTCTGTTCTCGCGCCCAAGAACAGCATAGCCTAAGAGAGGAGCCTCCGTTGTTGTAGCGAAGGCCCCGATATAAGTTGTCTCATTTTCGGAATCATTATTCAGATCCGATTTGATTACGTCTTCCGGCCATGACCACGAGACTGAAGCATTAAGTCTCAAAATGCCGGGCAGGTCGTTGAACGTTAAGAAATCAATTTCAGGAAGGTACACAATCTTAAATTACATTCCTCTGTTAATCGTCTGGTTTCTGTCCGCGCCGACTCCGATTAATGCGACGGGAGTTTTGAGCGTCTCTTCGATATATTTCACGTATGCTTTTGCGTTTTCGGGAAGCTCATCGAAAGTCTTGCAGTTCGTTATGTCGTCATTCCAGCCCGGAAGAGTTTCATAAACGGGTTTAAGTTCGCTGAGTGTCTCCGTGTCATTCGGCCATGAAGTAATTTTTTCGCCGTCTTTCTCGTATGACGTGCAGACTTTGATTCCTCCCATGCCCGTTAAGACATCGAGCTTCGTTAATGCAATGACATCCGCGCCGTTTAATTCCATTGAGTATTTCAATGCAGGAATGTCAAGCCAACCGCAGCGTCTTGGTCTTCCTGTTGTTGCTCCGTATTCGCCGCCGTTAGCACGCAATTTTTCGCCGTCCTCACCAAAATCTTCCGTCGGGAACGGGCCTTCACCTACACGGGTTGTGTATGCCTTCACGACTGCAATAACGCGAGTCAGATCATGAGGTGCGAGACCTGTACCAGTGAATGCTCCTGACGCTGAAGTCGATGAACTTGTTACGTACGGATATGTTCCGTGATCTATGTCGAGCAATGCCGCCTGTGCTCCCTCAAGCAATACATGCTGACCGTCATCAACTGCCTTGCGTAATAATGCGCGTGTATCGTCAACATAAGGTGCTAATGCCTCACCCCATTTTCTTGCAGGGTCATAAACTTCATCGAATGCTAACGGTCTCTGGTTATACAGGCGCGTAAAAATCTGATTCTTTTCTTCGAGAATATACGTTAATTTCTCGCGAAGGACATCTGCATTGATTAAATCTTCGACTCTTAAGCCTGAACGCGAATATTTATCCACGTAGCACGGACCGATTCCCCTTCCTGTTGTGCCTATCTTACGGCCTTTACCGCGTGCCTCTTCCTGTAACTTGTCCAGCATTCTGTGATAGGGCATAACTACATGCGCATGAGGACTCACGGCTAATCTTGCTCTGTCCTGTCCCTTTGCGAAAAGCTCTGATGTTTCCTTCAGGAACTGTTCCGGGTCAATTACGAGTCCGTTGCCTAAGACGCATAATTTTCCGGGATAAAGCATTCCCGAAGGCAGAAGATGAAATACTACCTTCTGACCGTCAGCCACGACTGTATGACCTGCATTTGCTCCGCCCTGATAACGCACGAATACATCAACATCTGATCCCAGAATATCAACTACTTTGCCTTTTCCCTCATCGCCCCATTGAGCTCCGACAAGAAGGTCTACGTTTTTGTTACTCAAGATTTAAATCTCTCCTTATGAATTTTTACGTGATATTTTTACGAAAATTTTTATCGTCTTCTGCCTGCAACAGGACGCAATAATTTTTTCACTTCGCCTATTGCAAACTGTAACTGTTCATCTTTGCTCTTGTCCCGGTTCGGCTCTCCTTTAACCTCAATGTCAGGTGATAATCCTACATGATCTATCACTCTTCCCGAAGGCGTATAGTATCTCGCAATCGTAACGTATACTCCGCTTCCGTCAGTCAGGGGGAATAAAGTCTGAACGCTGCCCTTGCCGAAACTTTTTTCACCGATTAATTTTGCCCGTCCTCTGTCTTTCAATGCACCGGCTACAATTTCACTTGCGCTTGCACTGCCTCCGTTGATTAAAACAGTCATGGGCATATCGGTTAAGTACTGGGACTTGTCGACATAATATTTCTCGTTAGCTCTCTCTGCTCTGCCTTTGGTCTCAACAACGAGACCGCTCTTTAAGAATAAACTTGAGATTTTCACACTGACATCAAGAAGTCCGCCGCCGTTGTTCCTGAGGTCAAGAATTAACGCACGCATTCCCTGACGCATTAAATCACGTACTGCATTGCGCGTATCATCGTCAGTGTTATGCTTGAACTGAGAGAGTCGCACATAGCCAATATCATCTGAGAGCATCTCATAACGGACGCTCTTTAACTGGATTATCTCACGGGTAATATCAAAGCTGAGTAATTCATCTTCACCTTCACGGTTTACCCATATTACGACATTAGTATCAGGTTCCCCTCTTAATTTCTGAACTACTCTGTCAGATGTCCAGCCGATTACGACATCGTTGTCTACTTTCACAATATGGTCTTTTGGTTTTAATCCGGCCTTCTCTGCTGGTGAATCTTCCATAGGACTTATGACTAAAATTCTGCCGTCCCTGTCTCCTACATACATTCCGAGTCCGCCGTACTTGCCTTCAAGCTCAATTTCTTCGTCTTTAAGCTGTGTGGGCGATACGAATCGCGTATACGGATCTTTCCATGCTTCGACCATTCCTTTGGCTGCTCCGTGAAGCAAATCTTCTTCTTTTGCAGGTTTACTCTCTGCGTCTACCTGATAACTTTCGATTATGTATCTCACCTGACGCAAGAGCCATAAAGACCTCACGTTGAACGGCGATATTCTGTTAAAATCCGATTCAGAAAAATCTGCGGCCGGAGCTTTATAGTCTTTTAGGAATCCAATTGATGCAAGAATAATAAAGATAAGAATATAAATTTTATTCTTAAGGTTGTTCAATAAAACACACCTGCCTTCTTAATTTAGCAAGAATTATACAGCATGGGCAAACGACCCACAAAAATTTTTTACCTGCTTTTACCTGCGAAGATAATTCATAGGGTTCTGTGCATTTCCGTTTTTCCTGACCTCAAAATGCAGTCCGTATTCTGAATCCGTTCCAGTGTTGCCGACTCTCCCGATTACTGTTCCTGCTTTCACTACTGCACCCTCTCTTACTGATGTCCCGCCGAGACGCGCGTATACTGTCGATAAATCGCCTCCGTGATCTATAATCACAACCTGGCCAAAGCCTCTGAGCCATCCCTGATATAACACTTCACCGGGTCCTGCCGCTTTAACTGGAGTCCCCGATGCCGCTTTGATGTCTATTCCTGAGTTAAATATTTTCGTCTTGAATGTCGGGTGAACTCTCGAACCGTATTGCATGGTTACAGTTCCGTTGACAGGCCATGAAAGTGATTTCACACTTCCTGCTGCAGGTGCTTTTGACGGTGTTGATACTTGAGTCTTTGCTGTCGTCTTTGAATTTGAATTCGATGATACATTTGTTACTTTTACAGGAGCTTTTGCCTGATTCGTTTTCTTTGCCTGTGCGTTTTTCTTTTGCCTCATGAGAGAATTAATTTTATTTCCGACTGCCCTTTGCGCATTCTCTAATTCTTTTGCGGCGGCTTCGGCTTTCTTCTGCTCATTCTGAACGTTCTTTAAGAGTGAGTCCGTTTTCTTAATCGTTGAATCAAATTCTTCGCGTTTCTTCTTTAATTCGTCAGTCTGTTTGGCAATTTTAGTTTTATTCTCTTCAAGTTT
>JAFPWQ010000027.1 GCA_017394925.1 Synergistaceae bacterium | reverse complement strand
GCAAATTTATGGAAGAATCTTGAATGAAGATGACTTTTTGACACTGAAATAATAAATGCGAATCATAACCTCCGTGAATTTTTTTACGGAGTTTTTTTTTTTTGCTGTATAATCACTTACACGCAGAATTAAAATTTTTTCATGAAGGGATCTTGACACGATTATGATTGCTGTATATAATCGCACATCGCACATCGCACATCGCACATCGCACATCGCACATCGCCTTAATTATTCTCATTTAACGGGTATATTCACGGGGGCAGGAATATGATAAAGCGAATCATAAAAACCCTGCTCGGCAAGAAAAACATTTCAAGAATCAGAGCGTCATTAGCGGCATGGAAAGCTTCAGGGATAACTTATTCAGCGAATCAGGATAGAACAGTTTCGGTGTTAATGTCCGTACATATGCTCGAAAAGGCATTAGTTATGAGCAATGAAAAGTATCTCAATGCAGTAAAATATCATAATATCATCGCAAACATATCACAGCTCATTGAATCAGGAGCATCATCCGAAGAATTTAACATTGCCGGAAGTGCTGCAATAATCAAAGCGGCATTAAGCACACTTTCAGGCCATGAAGACGTGAAAGCAGAACTTGAATCATTAATCAGGAAATATAATATCCAGGAACGATTCAGAGGAGGCATTGAGAGAATCCCGTCAAAAGAAATTTTTTCGCACAATAATTTTGACTTTCACGGATTTATTTCATCTCGTCATTCAATCAGGCGTTTCAAGGATAAAATAATCAGCCGCGAAGTTATTTACGACATTATACGCGAGGCAGAGTATTATCCTTCAGCGTGTAACCGTCAGCCCTGCAAAGTATATTTCACAGAGAATCCCGAAACGATAGAGCGAATCAAAAAATACATTGACGGCTTTGTATCACCGTGTGTACATGACTGTCTGATAGTTACATGCGACCGTGCATTGCTGAATCCTTCAGAGCGAAACGATCAGGAACTCATCAACGGCGGAATATTTCTCGCATATCTCGTGATGTCCGTTCATGCTCATGGCCTTGCGTCATGCCTCTTTCAGTTCTTGCAGGTGAACAGCAGACAGAATGCAATTAAGCGCGAGTTCGGAATTCCTGAGAATGAAATTATTGTTGCGTTCTTAGGAATCGGAGAACCAGAAGATGAAGTGATATGTGCATGTGCCCAGAGAAGACCAGTTGAAGAGATTGCAATTTGCATTGATGATTAAATTTCAGCGTTTACGTCCTGGCAGGGGCTTAGTGATAATCTTCTGCCAGAGCGATATATACTGTTCATGCAAAAACGAAGGGTAATCAGTATCAAGAGGCGGCCTTAACCACCTGAAGACATCAGAGCGTCCCGATAAATAGCGTTTCAGTGCCGCAGGAGTATCATCATCAATGAGAGTTATAATTCCTTTAGCACGATTCGAATCAAGATATTCACGAAGTCCGGCAAAATTTCCTTTGAACCAGCGTTCTAACTCTTCAGGACGTTCAACTTTGCACCCTGCCGCACGAAGCAATATTCCTGATGAGCCGCTCATGTCGCAAATTGTAGCTTCTCTGAGAACCTGACCGACGAGAACAGAACTTGATAATCTTGCTTGAAACTCTGCAAGCCTTCTCTGATAAAACGGATAATTCTGCGCGTCCCATTCTGACAATGCAGTTAATACTCTTTGAGCCACAAACGGAATCACTGAAGGGTCATAGAGTGAATTAATATTAGCTGGGAATGGCGAGTATAAATATCTGACTGTGAATTTCTTTTTTGAATCATTAACGCCGGAATCATTCGCATCATTTGAATCAAGCGCAATAATTTTTGTGCCGTCATCAAGCTCACGAAGAACACTGCCCTTGTCCGCAGGAACTAAATCGCCTTTGTCATTCCAGATTCGAATCGGGATAACGTTCACTTCAGGGCCTCCTATGAACGAGGCAAGCAGGACAAGCCATGGATGAGTAACTGCAACATTTAGTTTATCATCGCAATGGCCTGCCGTAACTGTGAAGAATATTACGCTGAGTGTAAGCGCAATTAATTTTTTCACTTCTCGTTTTTCTCTTTTTCCTTCAGATCTTCAAGCATAAGCATAGCCGTCTTTGCCTCTGCTCCTTTACGTGTTCTGTCCGAAGCTGAATGATCGAATCCGTACATGCGGAGTCTGACCGTGAACTCAGGATTATGCGAAGGCCCTGTAACTGAAATTAATTCATAATTCGGCAATGGCATACCGCGAGCCTGAAGCCACATCTGAAGATTTGATTTCGGGTCTGGACCTGCTGACTGTTCATCTGCATCATTCAGAAATAATTTTTTTATCACGCGTTCAACTGCCGCCACTCCTCCGTCAATGCATATCGCACCGAGTAATGCCTCCATTGCATCAGCACATATAGATTTGGGAAGCGAGTCAGACTTTAACGCATGGCCATGAAGGAGCATATACGGGATATTAAGAGCTTCGGCTTTGCGGTAAAGAGAGTCTGATTTAACGAGTTCCGCGCGCATTTGTGTTAATTCTCCCTCGTCAGCATCAGGATACATTCTGTATAGAGATCTTGCTGTTACGAAACTGAGAATAGAATCGCCGAGAAATTCAAGCCTCTCATTGTTGTAATACAGCCCGTGTTCATGAGCAAATGACGAATGACATAATGCCTCTTCAAGCAAAAGCCTGTCTTCAAATGTGTAGCCTAATTCCCTTTCGAGATTCTTAATATCCCGTTCATCAATTACGGCCTTCTTTCTTAAGGGCCCGAACTCTAAATCAAATGTTGCTGCCATATCTCTGAAACGCTAATACTCCGTTATGCCCGCCGAAGCCAAAGCTGTTTACGAGCAATCTGTCTACTTTTCGATTCACCCCTGTACCTGTTGCGATATTCAAATCACATTCGGGGTCAGGAGTCGTGTAATTCAATGTGGGATGAATAAAATTCTCTTCGATTGCCTGCAATGACGCGATAACCTCAAGACCTCCTGCCGCACCTAAGCAATGACCTATCATGCTCTTGGTCGATGTTACAGTAATATTCTTTGCGTGTTCACCGAAGACATGATTAATCATTCCGGCTTCCATTTTGTCATTTAATCCTGTCGAAGTTCCGTGAGCGTTGATGTAATCGACTTGAGATTTTTCCCAGCCCGACATCTTTAACGCCTTCTCAGTTGCAAATGCAGCTCCTTTAGCTTCTGGGTCAGG
>JAFPWQ010000200.1 GCA_017394925.1 Synergistaceae bacterium | reverse complement strand
AATTTTTCGTGATTACTTTCCTGCGAGAATGTCCATTAACGTCTGACGCATTACATCAAGCGGTACAGCCTTTCCGCCTGTCCATAACTGAATTTGACGGAGTCCCTGATATAACGACATTCCAAGACCGTTAATTGTGCTGCAGCCTACTTCTTTAGCTTCTTTCAAGAATCTTGTTTCGGCGGGATTATATGTAGCGTCAAAGCAAATGTGAGAGGGCTTAAGAAATTTCTTGTCAACGCATGTATATTCTTCTTTGCCTCTCATGCCGAGACCTGAAAGATTCAGAATTATATCTGTCTCTTCAAGTGCCTTTGCGATTCCTGCTTCGTCTGCTGCTCTTACGGGAACACAAACGCCGGGATAAAATTTATTTATCTCTTCGCTGAGTGTCTCGCATTTCTCAGAACGTGAAGAGATATAAATTTTCTTTGCGCCTTCTTCAGCGAGTTCAAGACACACTGAGCGGCCTGTTCCGCCTGCACCGAATGAGAACATAACGCGGTCTTTGATCTGACAGCCATGCTCTTTGATGTCTCTGAGTGCTCCGTATCCGTCTGTGTTGTATCCTACGAGTTTTCCGCCTTCGGTCTTTACGACTGTATTCGATGAGCCGATTTTTTTGCACAGTGGATCAAGATCATCGAGGTACTGCATGACGGCTTCTTTGTTGGGTTTGGTTACTGCACAGCCTAAGAACGTCGGCATGTAGCGAATACCGTCAATGATTTCTTTCAGGTGTGTACTGTCTGCTTCACAGTAGCAATAGACCATGTTGAAACCTGCTGCCTGATATGCTGAGTTCTGCATTCTTGCCGCGAATGACTGACTCAGAGGCGTACCGATAAGTGCGATAAGTCTGCTGTTAATATCAATCTGCATTTCTTAAACGCTCCTGACATATTGAATTTTTGGTTATGATTTGGGTAATTCGATGCAATAATTTTATTCACTAAGTCTTAATACTGCAAACATAATTTTACTGGGAATTTTATTTTTTTGAATAATACAAAGTGTGTTATTTTTTTTTTTGCAAATTCATACAGCTGACAGCGTATACTCTGTTATAATAAAAAACACATTCAACATATTCATTTTTCCATCATGAAAGGAGCTATTATCATTATGAGTCAGTTTATGGACAAAGATTTTCTCCTTAATACAAGTACAGCGCGCACTCTCTATCATGAAGCAGCAGAAACATGTCCCATCATCGATTATCACTGCCACCTGAATCCGAAAGAGATTCACGACAACATTCATTATGACAGCATCACACAGGTCTGGCTCGGCGGAGATCATTACAAGTGGCGTTTAATGCGCTGTGCAGGTGTCCCTGAGAAATTCATTACAGGCGATGCAGATCCTCATGACAAATTCATCAAATGGGCTGATGTTGTCGGACGTGCAATAGGCAACCCGTTATATCACTGGAGTCATCTTGAGCTTCGCAGATATTTCGGTTATGACGGCATACTTAACGCTTCGACTGCCGAATCAGTCTGGGAATTATGCAACTCGAAACTTCATCAGCCAGACTTCGGAACGAGAGACTTAATCACACGCAGTAACGTTGAGACGATATGCACAACTGATGACCCGGTTGATTCGCTTGAATGGCACGAAAAGATAGCACAGGATAAAACATTCAAAACGAAAGTACTTCCTGCATGGCGTCCTGACAAGGCAATGAACATTGAAAAAGACACATGGCCTGAATACATTCAGAAACTGAGCGAAGTATCCGGCGTAAGAATCGAATCATTCACAGACCTGAAGAATGCACTGTTAAAACGCATGGACTTCTTTGCGTCTCACGGCTGCACACTCAGCGATCATGCATTGAATTACGTTATGTATGCTCCTGCGTCAGACTCAGAGATTGAGAAAATTTTCTCTGACCGTTTAGCCGGCAAGATCCCGAATGAAAAAGACGAGTGCAAATTCAAAATGGCATTCATGCTCTTCGTTGCGCGTGAATATCACAGACGTAACTGGGTAATGCAGCTTCATTATGGCTGTCATCGTGATAATAACCCGCCGATGTTTAAGAAGCTCGGACCTGATACAGGATATGACTGCGTAGACAACAGCGCACCTTCAGTACAGACTGCACAGTTCTTAGGAACACTTCAGGAAAGCGATGAACTCCCGAAGACGATTCTTTACAGTCTTAACGGCAATGACAACTCCGCAATTGATACGATAAGCGGCTGTTTCCAGAGTGATGTTATTGAAGGCGTGTCGAAAATTCAGCATGGTTCAGCATGGTGGTTTGAAGATCATTTTGACGGCATGATGAATCAAATGAGATCTCTCGCAAGTCTCGGTTATCTTCCGGGCTTTATCGGAATGCTTACGGACAGCAGAAGTTTCTTAAGTTATCCGCGTCATGAATACTTCCGTAGGATTGTGTGCAGATTATTCGGTGAATGGGTTGAAGGCGGATTCTTCCCTGCTGACATTGACACACTCAAGGACATTGTGAAAGGCATCAGCTACGGGAACGCAAAGAAATATTTCGGATTCTGATTCTGATTCGCTGAACATGATTAACAGGACACAAATAAAAAGTGCCGTTACCCTCTTTCAACGGGGACAGCGGCACTAATGTTATTATGGCTGCATGTTACATCTGATAGCCGAATACTGCGGGAAGCCACATACTGATCTGAGGCACAAACGTAATCAGTAATAACGTGATAATCATGCAGAGGTAGAACGGAAGAGTTGCCTTAACGACTTTTTCCATCGGTAATTTTGCAATTGCTGATCCAATGAACAATACACTTCCTACAGGAGGAGTAAGCAGACCGATTCCGCAATTCAGAATCACCATGATTCCGAACTGAACCGTTGAGATTCCGATTGACTGTGCGACGGGTAAAAGAATCGGAGTCGAGATTAAGATTATCGGTGCCATGTCCATGATACAGCCGAGTATAAGCAATATAGCATTGAGCATGAGAGCTATAGCAATGGGATTATCGGAGATGCTCTTGATGAGATTTGCCGCTTTTGCCGGGACGTGTAACACTGTGAGGCAATAACCAAAGGCCGCAGATGTCGCAATAAGAATAAGAACAATAGCGAGAGTCTCAACGCATGTGTCTAATGATTTCCATACGCCTTTCCATGTGAGGCCTTTATATATGAACACTGACACAAAAAGCGAATACACGACTGCAATAGCTGCTGACTCTGTTGCTGTGAAGACTCCTCCGACGACACCGACGACAACGATTAAGATTGCCGCAAGTGCCCAGAAAGAACTTAACAGCTGCTTGAAGAATACTGCGAGGCTGAACGGATCACCCTTCGGATAATTGCGCTTCACTGAGATAATATATGATCCGACCATTAATGAGATTGCGAGTAATGCACCGGGAAGATAACCTGCCATGAATAACGCTCCGACTGAAACGCCGCCTGCTGTCGTGGCATAGATGACCATGTTATGGCTTGGCGGAACAAGAAGACCTTCGCATGATGAAGTGATTGTAACTGCGGTTGAGAAGTCAGCATCATAACCCTGATCGACCATCATGGGGATCAGAATCGAACCGAGTGATGCCGTATCTGCACTCGCTGATCCCGAAATGCCTCCGAAGAAATAAGACGCAACTACGTTCACCATTGCAAGACCTCCGCGCATCCATCCGACAAGTGAATTCGCAAGGGCAATTAGCTTATCCGAAATTCCTCCTGTACCCATGAAGACACCCATTGTGATGAAGAACGGAACAGCCATTAACGAGAATGACCATATGCCTTTGACCATTTGCTGAGGGAACGTAACGAGTGCCTGACCCTGTGAGAGCAGACAGAAAACAGTCGATAACCCAACGGCATATGCGATCGGGAAACGCAAGAGAATCATTAACAGGAAACTACCGAGAAGAACTAACGTTGAAATATCTTCAGCACTGAGTGAATATTCCATTATGCTGCTGCCTCCTTTGTGAAAAATGCTTCAATGTCCATGAAAATTTGTTCGATCTCAAAGATAATCATTCCTGCACCTGCAATCGGAATCGGAAGATACATCCATACACGGCTCAACTGGGGAAGTGATTCATATCTTCCGAAACGCGCTAACGGTGAATTGCATACTTTGATTCCGTAAATTAACATGACAACTCCAAGTGCAAGTACTGCGATGTCAGAGACAACATCAAGAAATTTCACGAGTCCTTTGGGTAAATACGGATCAAATGAAGTCATGCGGATATGTGCCTTGCGTCTGATTGCGAGTGTCGCCGAGAGTACTGCCATGTATACCATGAACGTTAAGACTATCTGCTCACTCCATGCGGGGTCGGGTATGAACGGAATATAACGTCCTGCAACCGCCATTGATGTAATGCAAATATCGCCTATGAGTAATAACTTGCAGATAAACATTATGATTTTGTCTGTCCAGTCATAAATCGGACGTAATATTTTCAGTAATGTAAACATGTCTTTTTCCTTTCTTTGATTGTGCGTTCATAAAAAAGAGGCAAGGAGTGATGCGTTTTATCTGGTCTCCCTGTCTCTTTGATTCATATTCTGATTTCAGCTCTCTACTGGAGGTCTACGATCTTCTTGTAGAGATCTGCCTGGCTTGATGTGTTAGCCTTGATTGTAGGCTGGCACGCTTCAACCCATTCTGCTTTGTTCTCAACATCGACAACATGAACACCGGCTGCTTTAAGCTCATTGATGACTTTCTCTTCTGCTGCTGCTGAGTATTCCTGATTTGCCTTCTGTACGATCTTTCCGGCTTCTATGATCCATGCGCGCTGCTGATCGTTAAGTTTTGCCCAGCCTGAATCAGCAATGATAATCTGCACTGCACCGAGTGTATGACCGTCAAGCAGTAAGTACGGGGCTACTTCCTGGAATGCGTTTGACTTGTAGTTTGCGGCTGGCTGTTCTGCACCGTCAGTTACGCCCGTCTGTAATGCGCTGTAAAGTTCAGTGAAGTTTACGACTGTCGGACTTGCCTGAAGGTCGCGGACCATGCCCGTCATGATTGGGTCTTCGGATACACGGATCTTCTTGCCCTTAAGATCTTTGAGCCCTGCAACAGCCTCTTTGAAGAAGAAATGTCTGAAGCCCTCTTCACCGTAGCAGATGCCTCTTAACGGAAGTCCGATCTGATTCGGCTCAGCAAGGAATTCTGCGGCAAGCTCACTATTCGCGAACTTCCAGAAATGTTCACGGCTCACGAATGTATACGGGATTGAGAGCAGCATAGCCTTCTGACAGCCGTAGCTTGAAAGTGCAAACGCTGAGATTCTCATGATGTCTACAGTGTCGCCGCCGCCAAGCATACCGTCAAGTATCTGTGCTTCTGTGCCGAGAACGCCGCCGGCCTGAATGTCAATCTTAATATCTCCGTTTGAGAGCTTCTCTACTGCCTCTTTGAATGTCGTTGCAATATGACCCACGATTGTGTCAAGCGGATTAACTTCGGCATATACCAACGTTACAGCTGACATTGCCGGTGTTACGCTGAAAACTAAAACTGAAACGATTGAGAATAATACGAATAACTTCTTCAATGAAACCAACTCCTAAATATAATTTTGTATCTATAGGAAGGATTAAAGAGTCGTGCCTGTCTTGAATATGGCCATGCTCTGGAATCCGTTTTCCTCATTGCGTGTCTTTTTTCCTTCTGCAACCTGAATCACAAAGTCAAAAAGTTCCTGCGCTTTGTCTTTTATTGTGCCCGATTCAACAAGAGTTCCTGCGTTGAAATCAATCCAGAGTGATTTATGCTCATACAACGGTGTATTGCTTGAGATCTTCATTGTCGGAACAGGACAGCCGAAAGGAGTCCCGCGTCCCGTTGAGAATAATACGATCTGTGCACCTGCTGATGCAAGAGCTGTAGACGCAACTAAATCATTGCCCGGTGCCGATAAAAGATTCAAGCCCTGTGTGTGAACCTGTTCGCCGTATTTGAGAACGTCAACGACTGCTGAACTTCCGCTCTTCTGTGTGCAGCCCAGTGCTTTATCCTCAAGTGTCGTAATGCCGCCTTTCTTGTTGCCCGGCGATGGATTCTCATAGACCGGCTGACCTGATGCCTCGAAGTATGCTTTGAAGTCATTGATGAGCTTCACGGTCTTCTCAAATGTAGCTTCATCTTTGCACCTGTTCATTAAGATAGTCTCAGCTCCGAACATTTCGGGGACTTCAGTCAGAATCGTACTGCCTCCGTGAGCAATAAGCAGATCAGAGAAGCCGCCGATTGTGGGATTCGCTGTTATGCCTGAGAGTCCATCACTGCCTCCGCATTTGAGTCCCACAACTAACTTTGAGACCGGGCAGTCAGCGCGTGAATCATGATTCATTCTTTCAGCAAGTTCTTTGAGGAGAGCAAAGCCTGATTCAATTTCATCTTCGACATCCTGAGCAATTAAGAATCTCACGCGTTCAGGGTCATAATCTTTCATGTGCTTTTTGATCTCTTCAATGCCGCTGTTCTCACAGCCAAGTCCAAGCAGTAATACTCCGCCTGCGTTCGGGTGCGTAACGAAATTCGCAAGTACCTGACGCGTATGTTCCTGATCCTCGCCTAACTGTGAACAGCCGTACGGATGAACGAATGCCCTCACATTTTCGACATGATTATTCATGAGACACTGTGCTTTTT
>JAFPWQ010000199.1 GCA_017394925.1 Synergistaceae bacterium | reverse complement strand
GACGCATAAATATAAACGGAGATGATTAAATTCATGGGAGAAAAAAGATATTTCCAGCCCGAAATAGAATGTATGCCTCACGATAAGATTCGTGAACTTCAGAATGAAAAGCTGTTAAAGCAGGTACGTCATGCATGGGAAGATGTTCCCTATTACCGCGACAAAATGAAAGCTAAAGGCGTAACTCCTGACGATATAAAATCGATGGATGATTTACACAAGCTCCCGTTCTTAACGAAAGATGATTTACGCAAGGCATATCCTTACGGCCTCATGGGAAAGCCATTGAGTGATTGCGTTCGTATTCAGTCAACATCAGGTACAACCGGCCAGCGAGTTGTTGCGTTCTACACGATGAATGACATTCACATATGGGATACCATGTGCGCACGTGCAATCGTAGCCGCAGGAGGAACGAAAGATGATGTTGTGCAGGTCTCATACGGTTACGGATTATTCACGGGCGGTCCCGGTCTCAACGGCGGAAGTCATATGCTTGGTTCGCTCACTATTCCGACATCATCGGGCAACACTGACAGACAGATAATGTTCATCAAAGATTTATCCGCAACGATATTATGCTGCACTCCCAGTTACGCGGCATTCATTGGTGAACGCATGAAGGAAATGGGAATGACACCCGATGATATTCCGTTGAAGGCTGGCATATTCGGTGCTGAAGCATGGAGTGAAGAAATGCGTCATGACATCGAGAAGACTATGGGCATTAAAGCCTACGACATTTACGGCCTCACTGAATTATGCGGTCCCGGAGTATCGTTCGAGTGTTCAGATCAAAAAGGAATGCACATCAACGAAGATTATTTTATCCCGGAGATTATTGACCCCAAGACAGGCGATGTATTACCCGAAGGCAGTTTAGGAGAATTAGTATTTACGACTTTAGACAAAGAGGCGTTCCCTCTGATACGATACAGGACACGCGACATAACGAGCCTCACTCATGAGCCATGCCCATGCGGAAGAACTCATGTACGTATGACGAAGCTCAAAGGACGCACGGATGACATGCTCATAATACGCGGCGTTAATGTCTTCCCGTCCCAGATTGAGACAGTGTTAATCAATCAGGGTTATCCTGCGAACTATCAGATTATTGTCGGCAGGGTCAATAACACAGACACACTTGATGTACGCGTTGAAATGACACCGGAGATGTTCACGGATAATCTCGGCGAAGTCAATAAGAGGCAGGCAAAACTCGTTGAGGGTCTGCGTTCAATGCTCGGACTTACGGCTAAAGTTACGCTTGTTGCGCCCAAGACGATCGTACGCAGTGAGGGCAAAGCTGTTCGCGTCATCGATAACCGCAAAATATAGGAGAGTGAAATATTATGAGCGTGAAACAGATTTCAGTTTTTCTGGAGAACAGACCCGGCTGCCTTTTTGAGATGACGAAGGCACTCGCTGATGCAAAAATTGACCTGCGCGGTTTATCTCTTGCTGAGACGAGCGATTTCGGAATCGTGAGATTAATCGTTGATGATGTTCTCGGCACTGCAACGGTGCTAAAAGATTCGGGATTCGTGAGCAGCTTAACGGATGTTCTTGCTGTATCAGTTGCAAATGTTCCCGGAGGTTTGAACAAAGTGCTTGAAGTTTTGCACAGTGCAGATATTAACGTTGAATACATGTACGCGATTCTCGGCAATAAGAAATCAGAGAATGCCTATATGATTTTCAGAGTGAATGACAACGCAAAAGCCTCTTCTGTTTTGAACAATGCAGGAGTGAAACTTGTGGATCAGCCTGAACTGTCCGAACTGTAGAATGCTTTTTGATGTTCGGAGGGATTTTGCATCATGAACGTTAAGCTAATATCTTTCTTCATCGAAAATCATCCAGGAACTTTATACGACATCACAAAGGCATTAGCTGACGAGAACATTCACATTCACGCATTAACTACTGTAGAAGCAGGCAGTATGTGTTTAGTGCGTCTGCTTGTAGATAATGTACTCTGGACATCTTCAGTCTTAAAGAATATCGGAGTTGCGGCATCATTCGTTGATATTCTCGTTGCAAGAATTTCACATGTGCCCGGAGGTTTAAGCAGAGTACTCGAAGTAATGATGAAGGCCGAAGTGAATATCGAACATATGTATTCAGTCATATCGAATACAGGCGAAGGCACAGAGAATAAAATTCCGGAAGCCTACGTAGCATTTGAAGTTGATGATGTGAACAGGGCAATTGTTCTTCTGAAAGCGGCAGGCATAGGACTTGTATCACAGGAAGATTTAGCTTTTCTGTAAATGCGCATAAAAAATTCCTCCCTCAAATTAATTTTACGGGGGAGGATTCATTTTCTCATGCGTTAATTCAAATTTGCTTTGATGAATTCAGGAACGTTTTTATCATTCATGAGCTGATTAATTAATTCCGCGCGTCTTTTATTTCTCGCATCATATAAATCAATGAGCCTGCATTTAATCATCGTACTTCTGTTTGAATTCGGGTATGTTCTCAGGCACAGCTCTAACATTTCGGCGGCTTCTCTTCGTCTTTCATTCTCGAATCCGTCAAGATACAAATCTGCAAGATCCCAGTATGCGGCTTCAGCTTCTTCTGTTCCTTTGCATGTGTCGATTATCTTGCGCAGTATCATTTCTTTCTCTGAGGCACTCTCCGCACTCCTGAGATTTACACGCAGTACCTGAGCTTCACGTTCAAGGCTCACAATGTCGGCAGCAAATGCATATCCGCATGTGCATACCAGAATCACAATCACACACGCAAAAATTTTTCTCATCATTCGGCGAATACCTCCGGCCTTCCCACAGAAAGATATTCAAATCCTCGTCTCTTCATGTCATCAGGTGAGTATAAATTCCTTCCGTCAATTATGAGTGTACGGTTCATGAGGCGTTTCATGCGGTTAAAGTCGGGCTGTTTGTAGATGTCCCATTCAGTTACTATTGCGAGAGCGTCTGCATTGTTCACAGCGTCATAAATATCCTGAACGTATACGAGTCCTTTATGCTCACCTATAACGTTTCGTGTTTCCTCAATTGCTCTTGGGTCGCTTGCATGAATTGATGCTCCTGCCTCAATCAGTGAACGTATAAGAACATGCGAAGGAGCTTCTCTCGTGTCTGATGTCTTAGGCTTGAATGACAATCCCCATATTGCGATTAATTTTCCCTGAAGTGAATCAAATTTGCTTTCGAGTTTTTCAAACATGGATCTCTTTGCGCGTTCGTTTACATCATCAATTGCAGTTAAAATTTTCGGCTCATAACCTGCAGCCCTCGCGAAGTCTCTTAATGCTCTTACGTCCTTTGGGAAACATGATCCGCCGTAACCGCAGCCTGCCTTGAGAAATTTTTTCCCGATTCTTTCATCGAGTCCGATTCCCCTTCTGACGCTCTCAACATCTGCACCGACATGCTCACATATTCCGGCTATCTCATTCATGAATGAAATTCTTGACGCAAGCATTGCATTGGCCGCGTACTTTGACATTTCAGCCGAGACTGTATCCATGAATAATAATTTTGACGGCTCAAGGAACGAATATAATTCCGAGAGAATATCTTTTGCATTTGAATCATTCACACCGATAATCACTCTGTCAGGCTCAAGGAAGTCAGTCAGTGATGAACCCTCGCGCAGGAATTCAGGATTTGAGGCCATGAAGAGATTATAGTTTACATTTCTGCGTTCAAGTTCCGAGCGTATTATGCCTTCAACGAGTTTATTTGTGCCTGCCGGAACTGTCGACTTCACGACCACAAGCAGATCTCCCTTCATGCCTTCGCCGATGTCATGAGCAGCACTCTCAATATATTTCAGGTCTGCGCTTCCGTCTGGTGATTGCGGAGTCCCCACGCATATGAAGCATATTTCAGCGTCATTGAGTGCCTCACTGGTTGAACGTGTGAAGTGTAAGCGTCCTTCTTTCATGTTTCGTGTCATCATTTCTTCGAGTCCCGGCTCATAGAACGGTACGATGCCTTTATTCAGTGTTTCGATTCTTTTTGCGTTCACATCAACACACGTAACATTATTGCCGTAACGCGCAAAGCATGTGCCTGTTACGAGTCCTACATAGCCGGTTCCAATTACAACCAGATTCATATTATTACGAATCACTCCTTAAGATATAAAATCATGATATAAAGCTGTGAAAAAATTATACACTCACTGAATCAGATTCAGAATCGCGCAGTGATAAGACGTAAAATATTTCGGGCTTGCAAAAAATTTATAGACTGATAAAATATTTTTGCGTTGAAATTTGAAAATTAAAATCAACTGCCCGGTTGGCGGAATTGGTAGACGCGCCAGATTCAGGTTCTGGTGGGCGTAAAGTCTGTGGAGGTTCGAGTCCTCTATCGGGCACCAGATAATATATCAGACAAAGAGAATATGCAGAAGGATATAGCTATGTTGCTTGACATGGCCGTATCCTTTTGTTATCATGCCTTATTGCACCAACAGCAACCAGTCTGCTAACAGGGAGGTATATAATGCCTGAATTTATTCCAATCAGTAAGACACGAAAGCGTTATACTTTCGGACGCGCACATGACGTAGTAGAGATGCCTGATATGATCGAAGTACAGCGAGCATCGTATCAATGGTTTTATCAGGATGACACCGCACCTGAAGAAAGAGAATCACAGGGACTTCAGGAATTGTTAGAAGAAGTATTTCCGATTGAAAGTTATGACGGAAATTTTGCGCTCGAATTTGTAAGCTATTCAATTGACAGACCAAAGATAACGGAAGAAGAAGCAAGGCAGAAAGATATGACGTGGGCGCGGCCTATAAAGGCAACGATAAGACTCACGAACACAAAGACACATGTCAGCAAGGAAGCAAGAGAAATATTCTTAGGTGATTTCCCTGTGATGACAGAGAGAGGGACGTTTATTATCAATGGCACAGAACGTGTTGTGATAAATCAGCTTGCACGTTCTGCAGGAATATATTTCACGCATTCGGGGGATTCATGTTCAGCGAAATTGATTCCAGACAGAGGAGCATGGTTAGATTTTGCGATGCCCGAATCAGAAAAAGAATACATAACGGCGAATATAGACAACAGGAGAAGACTCCCAATAACATGGCTGTTAAAGGCACTGGGAGCGGCTAATAATGACGAGATAATAGAACTGCTTGACATAGGAATTGTATTCAGGCAATTTGATAATGACATCAGAGGCTATATGTCAGCTGAAGATGTGTATGATAACGGCGAGGAAGGAAATTTAATCGTTGCGAAGGGTGCACTGATAAAGGACGAAATATTAGCAGAACTTCACAGGGCATATCCGGAAAAAGATGCAGGAATAAACGTTTATGATATGGATCCTGCACTTGCAAGAACGCTTGCCAATGACAAAACGAGGAATCCTGACGAAGCGATTCAGGAAATTTTCAGGAAGTTAAGACCAAATGACCAGGCCAGAGTCGAAAATACGCGTGAATATTTTAGGGGATTACTTCAGGATACGAGACGCTATACTCTTGGCCGTGTCGGAAGATATAAATTAAACCGCAGATTAAACATGAACGTCTCCGAAGATGAAAGACTGCTTACACTTCAGGACGTAATTGCGATCATGAAAGAGATGTTTGCGATGAAAGCTGAAGACAAGACCAGCGATGACATTGACCATCTCGGCAACAGGAGAGTACGTTCAATCGGTGAGCTTTTACAGAATCAGGTACGCATAGGCTTATTGCGCATGGAAAGAATCGTACGTGAAAGAATGACGACGATCCCGAATCTTGACGAAGTAACCGGCAGAGAATTAATCAACGTGAGACCAATAGCTGCATGTTTACGCGAATTTTTTGGTTCGGGTCAGTTATCGCAGTTCATGGATCAGACGAATCCATTGGCCGAAGTAACGCACAGAAGAAGATTATCTGCATTAGGTCCCGGAGGACTGAGCAGAGAGAGAGCCGGATTTGAAGCAAGAGATGTTCACTACACGCATTACGGGAGAGTATGCCCGATAGAGACACCCGAAGGCCCTAATATCGGTCTTGTGTCATCACTGACGACATACGCGAGCTTAAACTCACATGGTTTTCTCGTTACCCCTCGAAGAAAAGTAGAACACGGAAAATTAACGGACGATGTAGTTTTGCTCTCGGCAGATGACGAAGACAAAAGCTATGTTGCAATGGCGAATACGAAACTTGAAGATGACGGCATAACTATATCCGGCGATATGTGCCCGACAAGACACGCGGATGAAATTATAACAGTACCGTCAGATCAGGTTAATTATATGGACGTTTCACCGCGTCAGATAGTTTCACCTTCAACCGCATTGATTCCCTTCCTTGAACATGATGATGCTAACCGTGCATTAATGGGATCGAACATGCAGCGTCAGGCCGTGCCGCTGTTAGTACCAGAAGCACCGAGAGTCGGCACCGGAATAGAACACAGGATAG
>JAFPWQ010000198.1 GCA_017394925.1 Synergistaceae bacterium | reverse complement strand
GTAAACTTCTCCATGAAAATTTTTTTGCGGCATTCAGTAATTCATCAGGACTTGCGGCTCTGGCCATGCCGGGAACAGTTGTAACGTAAAGTGAGGGACTAAGATAATGATTCAGAAGTTCAAGACAGCCGGAATAATTTTTGTCTCTCATAGCTGCATAGACAACGCCGATTTTCTTATCCGGCCATAAGTCTTTAACGCTCATACATAATTTCATAACGCCGTCGTAATTATGCCCTCCGTCAAGAATGATTAACGGGTCATGCGATATTATTTCGAGTCTTCCCGGCCATTTTGCTTTGGACATTCCCATAAGAATTGAATCGTTCGTGATATTAATGAATGAATCTTTGACGAGTGATATTGCTGACAGTGCGAGCATTGCATTATTGATCTGATATTTGCCGGTTAAACTTGTGCGTACGTTTTTGATTTCAAGATTAGGCGAATAAAAATCGAATGAATTTCCTTCGGGTGAAATGATAATATTTTCTGCATGAGTCGATTCGCTGACAACAAACGGAATAGCAGAACGTTCACTGCATACATGCCTGAACATTTCAGCGAGTGAAGCATCAAGCCCTGAGAAACACGCCGGTGTATTTTTCCTGACTACCGCAAATTTCTCGCCTGCAATGCTCTCAAGTGAATCCCCAAGATATTCTGTATGATCAATCGAAACTGACGCGATAACAGAACATGCGATATTATTCATCGTGTTAGTAGCATCGAGTTTTCCGCCTAAACCTGCCTCAATGATTCCGACATCGATATTATGCTCACGCGCTAAGAGAAATGCACAGGCCGTGAGCATCTCAAAGTATGACGGCAGATCTTCATCCGGGAAAATTTTCTGTGAAACAATTTCGGCGGCATTCATCCATTCGTCCGAAGTGAGAGCCTCGCCGTTAATGAGCAGACGTTCACCGGGACTCTCAAGATGAGGACTCGAATAGAATCCTGTCTTATATCCTGACTCTTTGAACACTGACGCAAGAAATGCACCCGTTGAGCCTTTGCCGTTTGTGCCTACGATATGAATCGCTTTAAACGAGTCCTGCGGATTATCTAAGCGCGATAATAATTTTTCGATTCGTTCTAAACCTGGAATTATTTGATTAGCTGAATGTGATAGCAAAAATTTTTCAAAAGTATCAAAAGTTATGTTATTCATGATAAAAATTAAGACAGGGGGTTTAAATTTCTGCCCTGCCTTTTTGATTTCGAGAATTTATTTAGCCGGAGGAAATGCAAAACTGCTTCCGTATCCGAGTTTCTTCAATGCATTTACAACCCTTTCAGCGTCTTTCTTATTCGCTCCTCCTGCAACCCAGACTTTATGATGTTTCGATGCCGGATTTGAATACACGACCGCATTATAGCCTGCCTTCTTTAATTTATTCGCCGCGTCCTGTGCGCCCGATTTGGACGTATACGCTCCGATCTGGACTCTCCATTGCTTTGATGAAGGCGTTGATGATGCCTTTACGGGAGTCTCTTTCGTTTCTTTCTTTGCAGGTTCATTTTTCTTTTGTGAATTTGCCTGTGTTTTTTGCGGCTGTGATTTAGCCTGTGGTTTAGGTTGTGGTTTTGCAGGCTGAGGTTTTGGTGATTGAACAGGTTTTGCTGGTGCGGGTGAATTTTTTTTCGGCGGATTCTGTGAGACATTCACGAGCGTTTGCTTCGGTGCTTCAGGAACAGAGGCAAGAACACTCTGTGAATTGTCATTCTGTTTTGCTTCCTGTTTAATTTCCTGATTAGCATCCTGTTTAACTATCGCATCGAGAGCAGGATTTTCATCTTTTTCTCCTGCAATGGGAACGGGAACAGAAATTTCTTCTTCTTTTTCCTTTTTGCGTTCACGTTCAGCAATCAGCGCAGGAGCTTCGGCAAATGCTCTTGTTGATGAAATACCCGGAGAAGTTTTTATGCCGTTGAGGAAGAACTGCCGCCCCGCAAGGACAAGCAGCCCTACAGCAGCAACGCTCACAATCGGCAGGACAATATCACCGAATGACGGAAGTATACCCCGTTTCTTTATGCCCCGTCTGATTGTCGGTCTTCGCTGAGACGAATCAGTTCTTGCGGTTCTGTCTGAAGATCGCCGGCTGATCATATAATCTCCTCTGTGATTTTGGGAATGCGCTGTTTTCGTCTTCATTCGGTGATGTCAGTCGGGCCTCCTCAAAGCCTTCCTGCTGTCTTCGTTTCATGTTGTACAAATCATAAAGCGTTCTGCCTCTTTGCGGTGTTTGAATAGTTCCCTGCTGAACGGGTACATGTATGACCGGCGGCTGCTGAGTCTGTCCCTGTCCTGATTTATTCTCTGGTTTCTCTGTAACTTTCGGCTTTATTATCGGCACGTGATCTCCTCCGTCAGGGAACGTTGCAATCAGTGTTACGTGAACTTTTTCACCGAGCGTTTCATCTATGACATGTCCCCAGATAACCTGAGCTTCAGTGTCTGCTCTTTCTTCAATGATTGAGGCCGCATCTGCCATTTCACTCAGCAT
>JAFPWQ010000197.1 GCA_017394925.1 Synergistaceae bacterium | reverse complement strand
TCCGTTATTTGATTTCTGCAAAATGAGGGGACATACTCACTATGAAGAGGCCTCGCGTGAAATAGAAGAAAAAGTTCGCAATAGTGCCTACGAGATAATTAAACGTAAACACGCAACGTATTACGGGATAGCAATGTCGGTTAAGAGAATCTGTGAGGCAATAATACGCGATGAAAAATCTGTTTTGCCTGTCTCAAGCCTGATTGATGATGTCTATAGCATTCGCGATGTTGCTTTGAGTATGCCTGCAATTATCGGTAAAGACGGCGTTGAAGATATTATGCCCATAAGACTGAGCTATGATGAACAGAAAAAATTGCAGAACAGCGCAGAAGTTTTACGTGAAGTAATTGATGAGGTTCTTTAAGAATCATGAACGTAAAACTGGATATACCTGAGAGCTTTTATCAGGGCGAAGAGAGATGCGGTTATTATGTTTCGCCTGAAATGAAAAAAGTCTGGGCAGTTGAGCTTGATTTAATTGCAGAGTTTGCCCGCGTATGTGAAAAATATAATATTAAGTGGTTTGCCGATGCAGGGACATTGCTTGGTGCTGTACGTCATAAGGGATTCATTCCGTGGGATGATGACGTTGACCTCATAATGATGCGTGAGGATTACGACCGTTTTTTTGAAGTTGCAAAGAAAGAGTTCAAATATCCTTATGTGTTCGATGAATTTTATAATGAGGCAAACCTTCTCGTGTTTCACCCGAAAATCTACAATACTGAGACTACACTTATAGATAACAGCACTAAGAATGCTCTCATTCACGGGGGCAGAGATCTGGATTACCGTCAGAATATTTTTATAGACATATTCATTCTGGATAATATTCCTGACAGCGAAATCAGGCTGAAAATGATGTTTATGAAAGCATACGTTCTTCTTCGTTTATCGGGCTTTTTTCATCTGACAGAACTTGAGCGTTATGTTCCGGCGAATCATAAAGCATGGAAACGTCCTTTGCAGTATATATTTTTTCATCTGCTGAAAATGCTCAGGAGACTCGGCGTAAAGCTGCCCTCACACAAGAAATATTTTCACAGGCTGCTTGATTTACTTACGTCATACAATTCTGAGAATACCAGACGCATAGCTAATCTTGCGTTTATAGATAATGATTATTTAGGCGGCGACAGAGTCATTCAGAAGCGTTCAGATTATAATGACATAATATATCTTCCGTTTGAGATGCTCACAATACCAGTTCCGTCAGGCTTTGAGGGTATATTGAACCAGCTTTACGGAGAGGACTGGCGTGAATTCAAAATAACCCATAATCACGGAACATTCTTTGATCCTGAAAGACCGTATACATATTATCTTGAAGATGGACATCACTTCGAATTCAAATAAAGTTTTAAGACAGCTCCGACGGATAAAAAATCAAAACTGCCGGATATTTTTTATTTTTTGTATGGAGGGATTCGATTAATGGCAAATGTAGCTCTGGTTATTGCAGGGGGTTCAGGCAACAGAATGCATCAGGATATACCGAAACAGTTTCTCACGGTGAATGAACGCCCGGTGATTATATACACGCTTGAAGCATTTGAAAGGCACCCGGAAATTAATGCTATAGCTGTTGTGTGTCTTGAGGGCTGGGAACAGGTGTTATGGGCATATGCAAAGCAATTTAATATAACTAAGCTGAAATATATTATTCACGGCGGCTCTACAGGAATGGAATCAATTAGGAACGGAGTATTTGAACTTGAAAAGAATTTCGAGCCTGACGATATCGTTTTAATTCATGATGCAATACGCCCAATGTTATCTCCTGAAGTTATATCTGACGGCATAAGAGTTACGAAGAAATACGGCAATGCTACGGCAGTTATCCCCTGTGCAGAGGCAATGATGCAGACTGAAGATGAAACATCAGCAACTGGAAGCTACCCAAGAAATAAACTCAAGAGAGCGCAGACACCTCAGACATTCAGAATTAGGCTTATATGTAATTTGCACCGCAGAGCCATAAAAGAAGGTATCACTGACTCTGTAGCTTCATGTACACTTATGGCTGAACTTGGCGAGACAGTTTATTTTTCGGCAGGCAGTGAGAAGAACATCAAGCTCACTACGGTTGAAGATATAGACATATTCAAGGCCTTACTGAACACGGAGAGGTCATCATGGCTGAAACGCTAAGAACGATTTACGGTAATAGTTTATGGCTTCAGGATATTGACAGGACAGTTGAATCCCTTTCTGAACTTTCAGAGCTTGAGGGAAAATCTGTGCTTGTAACCGGAGCTAATGGTCTGATATGTTCGGTAGTCATTGACGTTCTGATGAGATATAACGAGACTCACGGTAATAGCATAAGAGTCATAGCAGCCGGACGAAATGAAGAGAGAATAAATAAAAGATTCGAGCCTTTTCTGGATAACGAGAGCTTCAGGTTCATGCACTATGATGCGTTAAGCTCTGAGCCTTTAGAGTTCAATGCTGATTTTATTATTCACGGAGCAGGAATTGCACACCCTGCTGCTATTTCTTCAGACCCTGTCGGCACTATCATGGGCAATGTCATCAGCACAAACGCAATTCTGAATCATATGGCACATACGGGGGGGCAAAGGTTCCTTTACATCTCCAGCAGTGAAATTTACGGCAGGAGGACAGAAGGAAATTTGCGGCCTTTCAGTGAGAATGACTACGGATATGTCGACATTCTGAATTTCAGAAGCTGTTATCCTATGGGAAAACGTTCATCCGAGACTCTTTGCGTGAATTATGCCGAAGAATACGGAGCTGATACTGTCATCGTCAGACCAGGACACATTTACGGACCGACAGCATCATCGAATGACAGCAGAGTATCTTCAGCATTTGCATATTCAGCGGCAAAAGGTGAAGATCTTATCATGAAGAGCGATGGCCTTCAGTTACGGAGCTGGTGTTACTGTCCTGACTGTGCAGCCGGAATTCTGAAAGTGCTTTTGCGGGGCAGAACGGCAAACGCGTATAACATTCCAGGCGATATTATGAGCATACGTGAAATGTCAGAGCTGCTTGCGAAATTCGGAGGAGTAAAATTAATTCGTGAAGGTGCTTCGGAAAATGAACTCAGAGCATTTAACCCGATGAATAATTCTTCACTTGACGGATCAAAACTTGAAGCTCTCGGATGGAAAAATATATTTGATGCTCAGACCGGATTTAAGCACACAGTTGAAATTCTAAAATACATGATGAATTAAAATTAGACATAAAGAATCCTCCCATCGTTAATGACAGGAGGATATTTTATTATAACAATACAGGAATTAATTTCTCTGACACAAATTTAATCAGCGGCCCAGCAAATAAACCTGTAATCACTGCTCCGGCACTAAGCAGCAATAACGGTATTCTCATGTTCAACGGCAGATGAAACGGTACGACATTCGAGTAATCATAATCATCACCGGGAAAGAATGCATCAGTTACTATAGGCAAAAGATAACCGGCTGTGAGTAATGCGCTTATCATTAGAATTATTATCCCGAACATGCCGAAATTCCCAAGATTTAACGCCCCTGCGGCCATGTACCATTTAGCTGTGAAGCCTCCTGTAATGGGAAGTCCGATTAATGATATTGACGCAAGAGCAAAACATGTCATCGTTATTGGCAATTCTTTTCCTACGCCGCGTAACTGGTCTGCATAATGATAATTCGCTCCCTGCAATGTGAAATAAATCACTACGCCTGCACTCAGGAATAAGCAGCTCTTCGACATCGCATGAGCCGCAATTTGAATCACTGCTCCCGTTATGCCGTCAGAGTTCAATAACATCATTGCAAATACGACATATGAGACCTGACTCACACTTGACCATGCTATGCGCTTCTTCAGATGAGGCTCGACATATGCCATCATTGAGCCTGTAAATATTGTGAGTAAGGCCATGCATAATATCGCAGTCTGTACCCAAGTACCACGAATGAAATCTGCCCCTACGACATAATATATCACTCTGAACATCGCAATCACTCCTGCCTTCGTGATTAAGCCGGAAAGAACTGCGCTTGCCGGTGTAGGTGCCTGAGGATGTGCAACGGGTAACCATGCATGTAACGGAACTATACCTGCCTTTGCTCCGAAGCCCATTAATGTTAGGAACGTTACAGTCAGAATCATTTCTCCGCTGCCCTCATTCGCTATTCTCTCCATGTCAAGAAGTCCTCCGGGCGTGAAGTCCATTGATACACCGTAGACCTGAAAGAAGAAAAATCCTCCGAGTGCAAGTGCTGCACCTATGAGCGAATATAATAGATATGCTACAGTTGCGCGTATGGTCTCACGTTTCTGTGAATGCATGACTAACGGCAATGTCATGAAGGTCATTAACTCATAGAAGAGATATAGCGTTAAGAGATTGGCGGCACATGCTACTCCGATTATGATTCCGAATGTCGAAAGAAAGAACGCATAAAATCTGTCAACAGGAGGACGGCGGCGCAAGTATTCAAACGCATATAACGTAACCAGAGGCCATATGAACGCAACAAGACATGCAAAGGCTCTCGCAGGATAATCAAACCTGAATGCTATCGATAACGTATCAGTTACCCGCCATAACGTGATTAAATCTCCTGATGTCATGAATGCTGATATGAATGTGATTATCGCATTCGCAAACGTCATCACTCCGACGTAAACGTGTCTGTCCTCAAAGATTGGACGCGAGAATAACGCAAAGCCCGTTATGATTGGGAATAACACAGGCGTTAATGTCATGATTGTATTGCTCATCATAATACGTTCACCCCTCTCGTGATTAATCGCAGTAACGGCACACAGAATAAGCCCAGATAAAAATTCATCGCTAAGAATGCAGTCATTGAGATTTTATATAGCCTCGTGGGAGGTGCAGCAGCAAAATCATTTTTCGCGTTCTTGTTGTGAGTCAAAATTACGATTACTGCAGGAACATAATATAATGCATTCAGCACTGAACTCGCCGCTAATGCCGCCAATGACCACACGATAACAGGATGGTCGAATGATGCCATTGTGAGACTTAACTTTGATGCAAAACCTGCGAATGCCGGTATACCCATCATCGAGAATGCTCCGGTGATTAG
>JAFPWQ010000026.1 GCA_017394925.1 Synergistaceae bacterium | reverse complement strand
GCCTTCACACATTTGCTTTGATGCAACGTACAATCCCGCTGAAACAAGATTCCTCAAAGAGGCAAAAGAAGTCGGATGCAACACGATTAACGGTCTTGGAATGTCGTTATATCAGGGACTCCGTCAGATTCAGTTATGGACTGGCGGAAAAGCAGTACCGCTTGATGTCATGCGTCAGACGTTAATGGACATTCTCGCAGGAAAGTAACACGAAAAATTTTTTGCCGCCGCTAATTTCAGGGCGGTATTTGTTCATTTCAACGAAGGGAGTAAAACATAAATGTCTCGTAAGTTTTCGTTAGCATACCTCACAATACCCGGCACTAACCCAATGGATCAGATTAAAATCGCAAAAGAAGCAGGCTATGATTACGTCAGCCTTCGCACAATCCCTATGCATTTGCCCGGTGAACCTTCATTCCTTCCTCAGGATGACCCGAAATTATTCGCCGACATCAAAGCAGCCCTCAAAGAATACGACATGCCACTAATGGACATTGAGCTTGCACGTATCCGCAAAGACTTGGACATCAATGAATACAAGCCCGCATTCGAGGCAGCCGCAAAACTCGGAGCTACTGATGTTCTCGGCAGCGTATGGACGAGAGACAGAGCATGGTACACTGAGACCGCCGGAAAAGTTGCAGGCTTCGCGAAAGAATTCGGTCTGAAGTTCAACATCGAGTTCTTACCTTGGGCAGGCGTTCGTAACCTTCAGGAAGATATTACCCTGATTGATGATCTCAATGCGGCAGGACATGATAACGTCTTCGTCATGGTTGATACTCTTCATGCAGGCAGAGCAGGCGTAACAGGTTCAGAGCTCGCAAGGACACCGCGAAAATACTTCAACTTCATTCACCTTTGCGACGGTCCAGCACCAGCAAACGCAGAATGCAAAGATACAGTTCTCGATAACATCAAAGATGATCTTATGCTCTACACAGCACGTGAGGCGAGATTCTATCCCGGTGAAGGTGATGTGAAAATTGCAGACATGATTAAGGCCATGCCCAATATACCGTTATCGATTGAGCTTCCCAACCTGAAAGAAATTGAGAAACGCGGCGTTGCTGGCCATGCTAAACAGTGTCTTGATGTCGCGAAGAAATATTTTGCGGCCAACGGTATAGACTAATGATGAATCTTCCCGAAAAAGTTTCAGTCTGTGAAGTCGGACTGCGCGACGGACTTCAGAACGAAAAAGTTATCCCGACAACTGACGATAAACTTGAACTCCTCAAGGCATGTATTGATGCAGGCTATCGTGTAATCGAAGTTGGCTCATTCATGCACCCGAAGAAAGTTCCGCAGATGGCAGATACAGATGAACTCGTAAAGAGAATAGGCAATGTAGAAGGCGTTGAACTCAGAGCATTAATTCCGAATGTGCGCGGCGTTCAGAGAGCTATTGACTGCGGATGTAAAAAGGTAAAACTCAATGTATCCGCAAGCCGTATGCATAATCTCAAGAACTTGAACCGTACACCTGAAGAGAGCGTTGCAGGATTCGCAGACTGTGTTGAACTCGCAAAGAAGAATAATATCGCTATATCCGGCTCAATCTCTATGCCGTTTGCCTCACCCTGGGAGGGCAGAACTCCCGTTGAAGATGTTGACGCAATAATCGAAGCATATCTGAAAGTCGGAATCGATGAAATCTCGTTATCTGATGCGTCAGGTCAGGCAGTTCCGAATCAGGTCTACGATTTATGCAGACACGTCCGCGAAAAATATACACAGGCTACATGGTGGCTTCACTTCCATAATACACGAGGTGCGGCAATGGCGAATATTCTTGCGGCAATGCAGGCAGGAATGACTCAGTTCGATACATCATTCGGCGGCTTGGGAGGCTGTCCGTTTGTGCCCGGTGCGGCGGGTAATATTTCATCTGAGGACGTAATTAACATGCTCGATGAAATGGGAATCGCAACGGGCGTTGATGTCTTAAAGGTCATGGCCATATCCCGAAAAGTAAGCGAGCTTTTAGGTCATGGCATGGACAGCTATGTATTACGTGCAGGAAGATCTAAAGATTTAATTGCATCACAGTCAGAGTAATACGGGCAATAACCCCTGAATCAAATCGGGGGAATTAATATTTTTTTACAGTCAGGAGGAATTAGTTTCATGTTCAAATGGCTTGATGAGCATTTTGAAGAGGTGCTTATGGTCATATTTCTGATTCTGATTGCATGTGTCATGATGCTTCAGGTTGTAGTCAGAAAGATTCCGTTTATACAGTCGCTCACATGGGCCGAAGAATTCTCGCGTTTCATGTGGATCATGAGCGTGTTTATCTCACTGCCTTACACAATCCGCAAGAGCAATATGTTACGCGTAAGTGTCGTACTTGATTTACTGCCTCAGACATTGAGAAAAGTCATTAACTTATGCGTTGATGTAATCGTAGGCGCATGCATGGCACTTCTTGCGTATCACTGTGTCGAGTGCCTCAAATGGTCAGCAGGTACTATGCTTGAGGGTGCAAAGGCTGAAACATCACCGGCTATGAACTGGCCTATGTGGTGGTTATATGCAGTTGCGCTTTTCGGATTCATTCTTGCGACATTAAGAGCTGTTCAGATGTTCTTCGTTCACCTGAGCAAATTCGGCGAGAGAGAACTGACGACACTTGAGCAGACTCAGCTTGATGCAAAAGCAGAAGCAGAAGCAGGACTTCGTGCGGAGGGGGGCAAATAAATTATGGCAGCGTTATTAGTATTCGTTGTATTCCTTGTAGCAATCATTCTCTCGATTCCAATCGGAGTCAGCATGATCTTAGGCTCAATTGCTCCGATTCTCACAATGGCAAGAGGAGGAGTTATCCCTCAGATTATCGATAACACATTGAGCGGCGCAAACTCAACACCGATTCTTGCAGTTCCGTTATTTATACTCGGCGGCGTTATCATGGCTGAAGGCGGAATCTCAAAGAAACTCTTCAACTTCTTCGCATATTTCGTTGGCAGATTCACCGGCGGTGTACCCTGTGCAGTTGTTTTAACGTGCTTATTCTACGGCGCAATTTCAGGTTCAGGCCCGGCAACAACGGCGGCAGTCGGTGCTATGTGCGTTCCCTTCATGGTTGATCTTGGCTACAATAAGACATGGGCGGCAGGATTAATCGCAGTAGCAGGAGGTTTAGGTGTCATCATTCCTCCGTCGATACCGTTCGTGCTTTATTCACTGGCAACGGGAGTTTCAACCGGAAAATTATTCTTAGGCGGAGTCATTCCCGGAATTTTAATCGGAATTTTCCTCATGGCCTATGCAGTGTTCTATTGTGCGACCAAAGGCGAAGACAAAGCAAAGATTAATGCACGTCTTGATGAAATAAGCTCACTGGGATTCTGGGCACTGTTCAAGGATTCGTTCTGGGCGTTAATGTGTCCGATTATTATTCTCGGCGGTATCTATTCAGGATTCTTTACGCCCACAGAAGCCGCTGTTGTGTCAGTCTTCTATGCGATTATCGTATGCTTATTCATTGAGCGTTCAATCAGTTTCAGTGCACTTCCGGGATTCTTAATCAGTTCCGTGAAGACATACGGCGGTCTTGCATTCGTACTTGCGTTTGCTACGGCATTCGGACGAGTGTTATCACTCACACATGCAACGTCAGCAGTTCAGGACTTCATCGTGAACAACTTCCACAGTTCAGTCTCAGTTCTCAGCGTCTGCACAATCATATTCTTAATTCTGGGTATGATCATGGACACAGGCCCCGCAATTATCATTCTTGCACCTGTTCTTCTTCCTGCGGTTAAAATGCTCGGTGTTGATGATGTTCATTTCGGCGTTGTTCTCGTATGCTGCTTATCAATCGGACTTGCGACTCCTCCGTTCGGACTGGATCTTTTCGTTGCAGGAAATATCTCGCAGGATCAGCCTATGAGCGTTGCAAGAAGAGCTACACCGTTCATCATTGCGTTCCTGCTTTCACTTGCGCTTATCGTTTACGTTCCTGCAATAAGCACGTGGCTTGTAGGTTAAGGAGGGTATTATCATGAAGAAAATTATTACTGCCCTGTTAGTTTGCGTTTTATTCAGTTCATGCGCATTTGCCGCGTCAGAATTCGATGAAGTATGGCTCGTTACGGCTGATACTACAGCAAAGGGTGCGGCTGGTCAGGTCTTCGCACAGTTAGTTCAGGCAAAAGTCAAAGCGGCGAATTCAGGACTCGTGATTGACTATTTCCCGAACGGTGAACTTGGCGGCGATGCAGATTTGATTCGTCAGGCACAGAAGGGTTATATCGCAATCACAGTTTGCCAGACTGCCCCGATAGTGTCATTCATTCCTGAAATGGCAGTTTTCGATTTGCCGATGGTCTTCGCACGTTATGACGGTGATACGATCGATAAAGTTCTCAACGGAGATTCAGATTTCCATAAACAAATGGCGGCGGCATATAACAAGGCCGGATTGCATTTACTCGGCTTCATGCAGAACGCTACGTACAGACTTGCGACCGCGAATAAGAACTTGCTGACATTAACGGACTTCAACGGGCTTCAGATTCGTACAATGGAGAACAAGAATCACATGGACTTCTGGACTGCAATAGGTGCAGAGCCTACTCCCCTTGCATGGTCAGAGCTGTATATCTCACTTCAGAACGGTACAGTTAATGCTCAGGAGAACGCCGCAGATACATGCGTGGGTGCACACTTTGAGGAAGTCCAGAAATATCTTGCGTGCACGAATCATATTCTCTACTGCAATCAGATATGCATGAACGAGAAAATGTATCAGGCACTCTCACCAGAACATAAAGCAGTACTCGATAAGGCTGTGAGTGAGGCATTGCAGGAAATGCGCCCAAGACTTGAGGAGATCGACAAGAGCAATAAAGCAATTCTTGAGAAGGGCGGAATGACGATAATCAATTACGATAATTCATTCTTCAGCGATGTGCTTGCTATTCAGGGAGTGAAAGACCTCTACAAGAGAATAGATTCGGCGACTAACGGACTTGCGTCAACACTCGAAAAGAGTCTTGCTGATGTGGCTGCGGCTAATGCTCCTGCACCTGCTACTCCTGCTGCACCGGCGGCTGAACCAGCACCTGCGGAATAAGAATCAGGAAAGCAGAAAAATTTTTCCCGGCCGTGATTCGATTCATGACCGGGATTTTTTGTGTCTATTTCTCAGAAATGATTGCTATCCATGAATGTTTTTCGTGTCTTCTGGTTATGATTTTCTTAAACCCTGCGGATCTCAAAGCGGCTTCTATTTCATCAGGAGTGTATGTATTCATGCCGTCAATGATTTTCCTGAACCATAAACTTGGTGCATCCTGCCCGTCAGATTCGCTGGCAATAAAAAAATGTCCTCCGTCCCTGAGAATCCTTTTTACTTCAGCAAAGCACTTAACGAGTCCGGGCCAGAAATATATTGTTTCAAACGCAGTAGCAAGATCAAATTTTCCGTCCTCAAAATTAAGTGAAGATACATCACCTTCAATGATTTCACATCTTCCTGAAGCAATCATATTTTTATTATATGCTTTTGCTTTCTCAACAGAGAGAGGCGAATAGTCGACACCAGTAACTTTTGATGCCGGATATTTTTCAAGCAGATCTTTTATATTTTTTCCGCCTCCGCAGCCAAGTTCCGCAATGTTTGACGGGTCAGAAATATTAAGACATGACATAGCCCATTCAGCAACGGGAGCATGAAATATATTCATTCCTGCAATCATTATCTTTCCAGGTATCCCAGAAGGCCGTCTTGCATTGCTGAAAAATTTAGAGAGCAGTCCCAATTTAATCATCCCTTCATAAAAAAGAACATAAAAAAGTTTTACTGCTCAAATTATACACTATG